>RFNL01000419.1 GCA_009927195.1 Betaproteobacteria bacterium
CTGCGGTGCGATTCAGCGGGCTGACCACCGCCGCCAGCATTGCCCACAATACCCAGCGATTGAGGGATTGGTTAATGGCCCAAAACATTTCCTTTGAAGACCGGCCACAGGTGGCTCGTTACAACGACCCATTTACCCTGCCTTGGAACCGGCGCAACGAAATATTGTTGCCCATTCACTGAGGCGTTTGGGATGGTATCGGTAAGCGCTGGCATGCTCTGGCTTTTTGGGATGCCATTGCGATCATGACCCATACGATTGCTGTTTTCTTGCATCACCCCACGTGCTCGACCGACTCGGTCAATGGCGTGATGGCGGCTTTATCACCCATGGGCCGCATCAAAATATTCACCAAGCAAAAGATATTGAATGGTTTTTTTGATGACGTGGACTTGGTGGTTTTTCCGGGTGGAGACGGTGAAGCCACAGCATTTCGCAGCCTTCTCAAACCCAACTTACAGGATGTGCGCGCCTTCATGCAGCGCGGTGGCAGGTACCTGGGTATTTGCATGGGGGCTTATTGGGCCGATGCGCATTACTTTGGTTTTTTGCACAAAACCCGGGCAGTCCAATACATCAAGCGGCCCAAAGCCGATATCCGCTCTTCTTATGGCACCACGGCCAGCGTCAAATGGCGTGGCCAAGCCCAGCGCATGTATTTTTACGACGGGCCTACATTTTTGGGCGGTCAATTTGAAACTGTGGCCAGCTATGCGAATGGCGATCCCATGGCGATTGTTCAAGGGGCCTTGGGCCTGATCGGTTGCCATTTGGAGAGCCAGGCCCATTGGTACGGCAAAAAAGTCATGCAAGCGCATTGGCACCACAACGCGCACCATCCCATGCTGTGGCAATTTGTCGCCGACTATTTGTTGCAGCGTCGGCAAATGCCTTTGTTTTGATGCCAAGCCTCAGTGGGGCTCGCGATGTTGGCGTGTAATGCCCAGTCGAAAAATGAGGGGCATTCAAGATTGCATGGTGTCAAAATGCATCCTTACTAAGGAGAACCCCGTGAGCGATCAAACCACCATTGAACAAATTGAAACCTTGGATGACCAGCGCGCAGCTTGCATTTTGGCGCGTGATTTTGCAGGGCTGGAGCCTTTGATTGCCGATGACTTGCGCTATGTTCATTCCAGCGCCGTGTTGGAAAACAAGACCGAATACCTGGCCAAGTTGGCCAGCGGCCACTATGCCTACCGATCGTTCAAAACATTACAACGCGAAATGCGTGTGATGGGTGATGTGGTGCTCGTCAATGGTGATATTCGCATTGAGGTCGAAGTCGCTGGCACGCCCAAGGTGGTCAATAGCCGATATTTGCAAGTTTGGGCCAAGCGCAGTGCCGGCTGGCAGATGGCTGCTTGGCAGTCTGTCCCCATGCCCCAGGCTTGATCGGCCGTTGGCATGAACTAATTTTGGACTGGCATGCTGCCGGTGTAGGGCACCAATTCTTGCGCCTTCATGCCAATGCTGTAGGCCGCCGGGTGGCGTTGCTCCTCCAGCAAATGCCCGACGATGCCAGGCGTGCGCGAAATGGCGGCAAAGCCCCGCATGATGGACCCTGGCACCCCAATATCGCCCAGCAAGGCGGCCATGGCAGCGGTGGCGTTAATGGTGATGTGTTTGCCCATGGCCGCATCGACGGCGGCGGCCAATGTGTGCAGCGCTTGGACATGTGAGCCGGCCACACCTTCTTGATCGGCCACGGCCAATAACTTGGGGGTGCGCGGGTCTTCCGGTTTGTGGTGGGGGTGGCCAAATCCTGGCACAGGTTTTTTGTCGGCCCGATAGGATGCCACGATGTCGGCCGCGGCCTGAGCCCCATCGGTTGCGTTCATGATGGTCTCGAGATGTTGACCGGTGATTTCCATGACCCCACCAAATTGACTTCCCAGACCCATGATGCCTGTGGCAATTGCCGCTTGAATGGCCTCGGGAGAGGACATGTAGACCATGCGCGCACCCACGGTGGCGAGCACCCCGTGGTCCACCAGCGTCACCAAGACCGCATCGAGCACACGCATTTGGCCTGGCGTGGG
The DNA here is from genome assembly GCA_009927195.1 of Betaproteobacteria bacterium. Lineage (GTDB taxonomy): Bacteria > Pseudomonadota > Gammaproteobacteria > Burkholderiales > Burkholderiaceae_C > Limnohabitans. The sequence goes on from RFNL01000419.1 coordinate 2,043, forward strand.
CATGCGACCCAGGATGTGAAAGTAAATCATTTGCGTGAAGTTGACCTCACCGATCAAGTCGCGCACCAGGTCCTTGCCGCGGATGGTAATGCCCGCTTCGTCAAAGGTGGATATTTCGGTGTATGGGTTTTGTGGCTTCATGGTGTGGGCTCAAGGGTTGGGGTTGGGCCCAGCAATGGCCTCTTCGCGCAAAAAGACATCGATGCTGGCGCTGTCAAACCCCAGTTGCTCGAGCACTTCTCGGCTGTGTTCGCCCAAGACTGGCGGCGCCATGTCGCTGGTAAATCTTTGTCCATCGTAGCGCACAGGTCGCTGGGTGTTTTTCACCGTCCCTTGGGTGGGATGGTGCAGTTCGGTGAACACGCCGTTGTGCAGCACCTGTGGGTCATTCACCACCTGTTCGATCGAGGCGATGGGAGCATGGGGGATATCGTGCTGGGTCAGACAAGCTTGCCAATGGGCCATGTTGTGTTGGGCAAAAGCGACTTGCAAGAACTCGGTGAGCAATTCGTAGTGGGCTTGGCGGGCCAGCACGTTGGCGAAACGCGCGTCGCTGGCCCACTCTGGATGACCCACAGCGGTCGTGAGGTTGATAAAAAATTTGTCCACCGATGCCAGGTGCAGGGCCAGCCATTGGCCATCGGCGCATTGCAAGGCGTATGACTGAGAAGTGCGGGGTCGGCTGATCGGACCGTGCACTTGTTCATCGGCAAAGAAAGCGGCAAAGGCCGATGCACCAAAAGCGACCATGCTGTCCAGCATGGCCACCTCAACCCGCCGGCCCACTTGGGTGCGCCCGCGCTCGACCAAGGCGCCCAAAATGCCATAGGCTGCATACATGCCGCTCACGGTGTCGGCCACCGCAGGGCCCAAGATTCGCGGTGGTGTGGGGGCCATGGTTTGGCTCAAGTAACCGCTCAACGCCTGGGCCACCGTGTCGTAGCAAGGCCGATCCACATAAGGGCCCGAGGCGCCAAAGCCTGTGACAGAGCAATAAACCAAACGGGGGTGGCGTTGGTGCACCGCTTCCCAGCCAAAGCCCAATTTATCGAGCACGCCAGGGCGGTAGTTTTCGACCAGCACATCAGCCTGGACCAGCAGTTTTTCCAAAATATCTTTGGCGTGTGGCGACTTCAGGTTCAAGGCCAGGCTGCGTTTGCGTGCGTTGTAGGTCTGGAATTGGGAACTGTACCGAGCCCCTTGGTAACCCCGGAAGGGATCCCCCCCACCGGGCTGCTCGACCTTGATGACATCGGCCCCCAAGTCTGCGAGCATCATGCCGGCACAAGGGCCGGTGATGAAGGTGCCCAATTCCACTACACGGATGTCTTTCAAAACTTTGGTCATGGCCGTGAGGGTTCAGAGATGATCACACGCAACGGGCACCATCCACTTCGATGCAAACACCGCTGATGAATGATGCCTCTTCGCTGGCCAGGTACAAGGCGGCATTGGCCACGTCGAGTGCGCTGGAAAATCGACCCAGTGGAATGGTGCTCAAAAACTTTTGGCGCCGGGCTTCGTCGACCGGGCCACCGGCAAACTCTGCGGACAAACCCGTGTCGGGATTGAACACAGGGTTGATGCAATTGACCCGGATGTTGTCGGGCCCCAATTCGGCTGCCAGCGATTTGCTGGTGATGATGACGGCCCCTTTGGAGCCGTTGTACCAGGTCAAACCAGGGCGGGGGCGAACACCTGCGGTCGACGCAATGTTGATGAACCAGCCTCCACCTTGTTGGCGAAAAACTGGAACCGCATGCACAGTGGACAGATAAATGCTTTTGACATTGATGGCATAGACCAGATCAAACTCGGCCTCCGAGACTTCCAGCGCTGGTCGATTGCGGTGGGTCCAACCCGCATTGTTGACCACCCCATGCAGCCCTTTGCCCTGGTCTTGGGCAAAAGCAATCATGTGTGCCCAGTCGGCACTGCGTGTGACATCACCTGCACAAGCCCAAGCTTGTCCCCCGCCTTCAGTGATGTCCCTGGCGACCCGCTGGGCACGATTTTCATCGATGTCGTTGACAGTGATACAAGCGCCTTGATCAGCCAGTCGCTTGGCGATACCCTCGCCAATGCCATTGCCCGCACCTGTGACCAAAATGGATTGACCTGTGACCCGCATCTGAATCCTTTCTCAGCAAACCCAACCAACTGGGTGGGTAAGGCTCAAATCTTCCCACAAGATGTCAGCCCCAAGCGCTGGGGTTTGCCTGCCCCCAAGGAGGGGCGAATCAGCTTTTGGGTTTTTTAGATGCGTTGAAAGACCAGATCAAGTTGAATTGCTTGCTTTTCACATAGGCCAAACAATCAAAGCGCAAGCTGGTAGATGAGATTTGATCGCAGGTGTAGGAGTTGGGCTGAACGCGGCATGGCAGTAATGCCGCGAGTCTTTGGATGCAACGTCTTCACAAATTCGCGGGTTGTTTTGCTCGGTTGCTTCACATATCAACCGCATGTCTTTGGTGGGCTTTTTATCGCAATTTTCGGCCAAGGCCGGGTTGGCAGAAAGCGCTGCTGCCAACAAAAAAAACTGTAGAAACTGGAACCTCATACCGCCTTTCAACCAACACAAAAGTGGTTTTATTCTAAGCACGGATCAAAAAAATCTCCAGTACATGGTTGTGGTTCACACCGGAAAAACAGTGGATGAAAAAGTTTCAAAGGTCGCGCGATGATTTGAAATCAGGGGGTGACCTGAATTGTTCAGCCACCGCCCCTTTGATCTGTTTCACCAGCAAACCAGTGGTTTCTTGTTTCAGGGTTTCCATTCGCAAACGTATGTAGACCGCTTGTGCTTTTGAGTGATCGGCATTGGTTTCGGCCAGGGCCTGGGCCCACAAGCCATCGCGGCGTATACCTTGCTGCATTTCGCGCATCACCAGCGCGTGCAAAAGTTCCTGAGAAGGTGCGACGGTCATGCTGTTCCTTCATGAAGTTGCAAAGAGGCATCCATGTCAGGGACGCATTCGCATTCCATCATAGGCCACTGACGGGGGTGGCTCTGTCCGTTGGGCTTTATGATCATCTCTCTAAAATGGGTCAGTGAGCGTTCGCATTTGGCCACTCACCCAGTTGTACAGAACCGCTGACTTGGGTCATGCGTGACCCATCTGATTTGAAAGCCAAGCATGATCAACAAAATCGCCGCTTCTGTGGAGGAGGCTGTGGGACAGATTGCCGACGGCGCCACCATCATGGTGGGCGGTTTCGGCACCGCGGGCATTCCCAACGAACTGATTGAAGGATTGATGCGGGTGTTGCAAGACAGCGCAACGCGCAATTTGGTGGTGGTCAACAACAATGCCGGCAACGGGGAAACCGGGTTGGCCGCCTTGCTCAAAACTGGCCGGGTGCGCAAAGTCATTTGCAGCTTTCCCAGGCAATCCGACAGCCAGATTTTTGATGCCCTCTACCGCAGCGGCCAATTGGAGCTGGAATTGGTGCCGCAAGGCAATTTGGCCGAACGCATCCGAGCCGCAGGGGCGGGCATCGGTGCTTTTTTTTCGCCCACGGCTTATGGCACCGAGTTGGCCCGCAACCCCGATGGCAGTTGGCGTGAAACGCGTGAAATCAATGGCCGCATGCATGTCCTGGAGCATCCCATCCATGCCGATCTGGCTTTGATCAAGGCCGAGCGCGGCGATCGTTGGGGCAACCTCACCTACCGCAAAGCAGCTCGCAATTTTGGGCCGGTGATGGCCATGGCCGCACGCCGCACTGTGGCCACGGTGCACGAGGTACTGCCCTTGGGTGAGTTGGACCCTGAGACGGTGGTCACCCCCGGTATTTTTGTGTCCCAAGTGGTGCAGGTGCCGCGCGTGCAAACGCAAGGCGGCGGTTTCAAGGCATGAGGTCCCCATGACTGAGCAACGCAGAAGCAAAGATCAGATCGCCGCCTTGGTGGCCAAAGACATACCCAATGGGGCATATGTGAATTTGGGCATTGGAATGCCCACCCTGGTCGCCAATCATTTGCCCGCTGGATTGGAGATCATCTTGCACAGTGAGAACGGGATATTGGGCATGGGCCCTGCCCCCGCAGAATCGGCGCAGGACTTTGACCTGATCAATGCGGGCAAACAACCCGTCAGCTTGTTGCCGGGGGGGGC
>RFNL01000432.1 GCA_009927195.1 Betaproteobacteria bacterium
GGGGATGTAGCCGCCGTGCAGCGTGATGCCGTTCATGATGGCGGCCATGCCGAACTCGCGCACGCCGTAGTTGATGTGGCGGCCGCCTTGGCCGTGCTCGTCTTTCACCACATCGCCCGCCAAGTCAAAGCGCAAACTCTGGGTGGACTTGGTGAGGGTCAGGTTGGAGCCGGTCAGGTCGGCACTGCCACCGAGCAGCTCGGGAATGGCGGCGGTGAAGGCCTCCAGGGCCAATTGGCTGGCCTTTCGACTGGCCACGGTTTCGGCCTGGGTGTGGGCCGAGACCACCGCATCGACCACGATTTGATGGAAGTTGGCGGGCAGGTCGCCGGCCATGCGGCGCTTGAACTCGGCAGCCAATGCAGGGTGGGCAGCGCCGTAGGCGGCAAACACGCCATTCCAGGCGGCCTCTTGCTGAGCGCCTTTGGCCTTGGCATCCCAATCGGCATAGACCTCGGCAGGAATGGTGAAAGGGGGATGGGGCCAACCGATGGCGGCGCGGGTCAGCGCGATTTCTTCAGCGCCCAAAGGCTCGCCGTGGGCCTTGGCGGTGTCGGCGCGATTGGGGCTGCCTTGGCCGATGTGGGTTTTGCAGGCGATCAGCGTGGGCTGGTCGGCGCTGTGTTTGGCGCTGGCGATGGCGCGGCTAACGGCTTGCACATCGTGGCCGTCCACGTTGATGACGTTCCAGCCGTAAGCTTTGAAGCGGGCGGGCGTGTCGTCAACGAACCAAGGCGTGACTTTGCCGTCGATGGAAATGCCATTGTCGTCGTACAAGGCGATGAGTTTGTTCAGCTTCCAAGCGCCTGCCAGCGCGCAGGCCTCGTGGCTGATGCCTTCCATCAAGCAACCGTCGCCCATGAACACATAGGTGTGGTGGTCGACGATGCTGTGGCCGGGGCGGTTGAACTCAGCGGCCAACAGCTTTTCAGCCAGCGCCATGCCCACCGCGTTGGTGATGCCTTGGCCCAGGGGGCCGGTGGTGGTTTCCACGCCGGGGGTCAAGCCCACCTCAGGGTGGCCAGCGGTTTTGCTGTGCAACTGGCGGAAGTTTTTCAACTCGCTCATCGGCAGGTCGTAGCCGGTGAGGTGCAACAAAGCGTAAATCAGCATCGAACCGTGGCCGTTGGACAGCACGAAGCGGTCGCGGTCGGGCCAATGCGGGTTGTGTGGGCTGTGGCGCAAATGCTCACCCCACAAGGCCACGGCGATATCGGCCATGCCCATGGGGGCACCGGGGTGCCCGGAGTTGGCTTGCTGAACAGCGTCCATGGCCAACGCGCGAATCGCGTTGGCCATTGGGGTGGTGTGGGCCATGGAAAAACTCCGGATAGGGTGGGTTGAGGGCGCGGGAAAACCTTGCATTTTAGTCGCTGGGTGCCCGGCCCTGTGCCGCCCTTGTCACCCTCCAACAGGACTGGGTGAGGCAAGTCCGCCAGCAGATTGGGCCTATATTCAGTCCCTGACCATGACCACCTGGCACCCCACCGACCCCCACCAGGACACCCGTCACCCTGCCAGCGCCATGTTGCTGGCCGCTGGGCGGGGTGAGCGCATGCGCCCACTTACCGACACCACCCCCAAGCCCTTGCTGCAGGTGCGTGGCAAGCCCCTGATGCAATGGCCCTTGGAAGGATTGGCCAGGGGTGGGGTGCGCCAAGTGTTGGTCAACACCGCTTGGTTGGGCGAACAAATTCCGGCCTTTTGGGGCGATGCGTTTGCCGCACCCGGCCTGCCCCCTGTGGCTTTGCGCTACTCGCATGAGGGCCGCGATTTTGGTGGGGCCTTGGAGACGGCGGGCGGCATCGTGCGCGCCCTACCGCATTTGGCCGATGTGTTTTGGGTGGCGGCGGGTGATGTGTATGCGCCCGACTTTGTGTTTTCTGCGCTGGTTTATCAGCGCTTTACCAGCCAAACAGGCTTGGCCCATGTTTGGTTGGTGCCCAACCCCGCGCACAACCCGGGGGGCGACTTTGGCTTGTCCGCTGAGGGTTTGGCCTTGAACCTGCCCCAAGCGGCGCCACAAGCGCGCTACACCTTCAGCACCATCGCAATGTACAAACGCGCTTTCTTTGAAGCGGCTTGGTGCCCCATTCCCTCTGGCAACCCCGAGGGCGTGAAAGCGCCGCTGGCCGCCATGCTCAGAGCCGCCATGGACCAAGGCTTGGTCAGCGCCTCTTTGTATGAAGGCTTGTGGGTGGATGTGGGCACGCCAGAGCGTTTGGCGCAGTTGAACGAATAGCCATCCGCTTGACATGGCGTAGCCTGTTGGCTACATTTCTTTGGTTCTGCAAATACGCAAAACCGATGTCTATGCCGAATGGATCGACAACTTGCGCGATCTGCAAGGGCGCGCGCGGATTTTGGTGCGCGTAGAAAGACTGGCCTCTGGTAACCCTGGCGATGTCAAAGCCATAGGCGGTGGCGTTTCAGAGTTGCGAGTTCATTTCGGCCATGGCTATCGGTTGTATTTCACTCAGCGAGGACACGACATCGTGATCCTTTTGGCCGGCGGTGATAAGTCCAGTCAATCCACAGATATTCAAACAGCCTTGCAGTTGGCAAAAAACCTGGAGAAGTAAGCATGAGCAAAACCCTCACCACACCCTACGACGTCGCAGACCATTTGCGCACCCGTGAAGAAATGGCACTCTATTTGGAGGCTTGCTTGGCCGAGGCCAACGGTGACGCGGCTTTCATTGCCAAAGCCTTGGGTGACATTGCTCGCGCCAAAGGCATGAGCCAAGTGGCCAAAGACGCGGGCCTTTCGCGCGAAAGCCTTTACAAAGCGCTTTCAGGTGACCGTTCACCCAGTTTTGACACCATCTTGAAGGTCATGGGCGCATTAGGGCTGGAGTTGAGGGCTCAAGTAGCAGGTTCTTGAAGCTCTTAACAGCATGTCACCACCGATTTCAATTTGCCATGCCCCGGTCACGGACGCCTGCGACATTTCCAAGCTGATGGGTATCTCATCAGCCGACTGACCGTAGCCATTGAAACCTTGATCGCCCCTGAGCGCCTCAGCTGCCCACTCCTACAATCCCAATCATGACTACTGTTTACGCGCAACGCCGAGCTGCATTGGCAGCTCAACTAGGTTCTGGCGGTGTGGCCATCATCCCCACCGCGCCGGAACGCGCCCGCAACCGCGACAGCGATTTCCCTTACCGCCACGATAGCTACTTTTACTATTTGACGGGCTTCACCGAACCCAACGCCTGGCTGGTGATCGCAGCCAACGGCCACAGCACTTTGTTTTGCCAACCCAAAGACCTGGAACGCGAAATTTGGGACGGCATCCGCTTGGGCCCCGAGGCCGCCACCGCCACCTTGGGCGTGGATACAGCCCATTCGGTGCAAGACCTGGACAACTTGCTGCCAGCTTTGCTGGAAAACCAAAGCTGCGTGTGGTACCCCTTTGCCATCCACAAAGGCCTGGAGACGCGGGTGGATGAGTGGCTGGGCAAGGTGCGCGCCAAAGTGCGCACTGGGGTAGCGTGCCCCGCGCAACAAAGTGATCTGTGTGTGGCGCTTGATGAGATGCGCCTGGTCAAAGACGCGAGCGAACAAGCCACCATGCGCCGCGCCGCCGCCATCAGCGCCGCCGCCCATGTGCGCGCCATGCAAACCAGCGCCCGCCTGTTGCGCGCCGGTGAAGATG
>RFNL01000306.1 GCA_009927195.1 Betaproteobacteria bacterium
TTGTTGCGACCGGGGGAGCAACTCAGTCCCAATGCCGCGCGCGCGCGCATGTTGGAGTTCAAGTCGCAAATCGACAGCGGTCGCGCAGAATTTGCCACCCTGGCCCGCTTGCATTCACAAGACGGCAGCGCCTCTGCCGGGGGCGATTTGGGGTGGGCCGGGCCCGGCATGTTTGTGCCTGAGTTTGAAGAGGCCATGAACAAGCTCGCGCCGGGGCAAACCTCGCCGCCAGTGGTCACCCGCTTTGGGGTTCACCTGATCCAGGTGATGGAGCGGCGCCAAGCCGAGTTGACGGCCAAAGAGCAACGCGAATTGGCTCGCAACATCTTGCGCGAACAAAAACTTGAAGACAGTTACCGCGCTTGGGCGCAGGAAACCCGTGGGCGCGCCTACGTCGAATACCGCGACGACCCGCTTTGACCATGGCCCATCCGAACGCGCCACGCAAGCGTTTTGGCCAACACTTCCTGACCGATCATGCGGTCATTGAGGACATTGTGAATGCCGTTGACCCGCGTGCGGGTCAAATCATGGTGGAGATAGGGCCAGGCTGGGCGGCGCTGTCGCAACCCCTGGTGGAGCGATTGGGGCATTTGCAGGTGATCGAAATTGATCGCGACCTGGCCCGCGAACTGCGCGGCCATGCCCAACTGAGTGTGATCGAGGCCGATGTCTTGCAAGTCAACTTCAGCGATTTGGCGCAACGTCTTCAGGCCCCCCAATTGCGGGTGGTGGGCAACTTGCCTTACAACATCTCTACGCCCATCTTGTTTCACTTGTTCGACCATGTGGCAGTGGTGCAAGACCAGCACTTCATGTTGCAAAAAGAGGTGGTCGAGCGCATGGTGGCTACGCCCCACAGCGCCGACTATGGCCGCCTGAGTGTCATGATGCAAGCGCGCTATCAGATGGAGAAGGTGCTGGATGTGGCACCCGAGGCATTTCATCCCCCGCCCAAAGTGGACAGCGCGGTGGTGCGCATGTGGCCTGTGACCCAAGAGCCCGATGTGCCCTGGCCGGTGTTGTCGGAGCTGGTGCGGGTTGCTTTTGGTCAGCGGCGCAAACTGTTGCGCCACACCCTGGGCGCCTGGTTGACGCAGCAGGGTGTGGCCAGCGGCTTTGACTTACAGCGGCGCGCCCAGGAGGTGAGCGTGGCTGAGTTTGTGGCCTTGGCCGGAAAAATCGCAGAAACGTTGATCAAGCGGCGGTCAGCCAATAACCTGCATTGAAGGGGCTGCTCATGCGCAAGGCCAGGGGCGAAATGTCAACCAGCTTGTCGGTGGGCATTTTTTCGCCACCCTCGGTCAAGTCAATGCCACTGGGGGATGTGTTGGCCATGCCATCGCTGTCGATCGCCACCACTGGCGCGCGCGCGACCGAGAAGGAATAAAAGCATCGAAAGGGGATTTTCCGCTCGGCCCAGTAATCAGAGGCTTCACGGAAAACATCCAACAGTTGCTCACGGGCCTCTTTGTCAAATTTGGCATGGGCGGGCACTTGTTCCAGCACCACCACAAACCCAGGTTGGGGGCCTGATTTGTGCAGGGTATCGGTCATGCCATCAAACAATGCATCAAAATTTTTGCTGGTTTGCGGCGGAAAGGTGAATTGCTGGGCAATCATGTCCAACACATCTTGTTTGCTCAGGGCAACAGCCAAGTTGGCATATAAAAAATGATGCCCCAAATGTTGGGCAGCAGTATGCAAATCCTGTACCCGATGAGCTCGGATGGATTGCACGATGTTGGTTTTGACGGTACGAAGTGGCATGTCCATACCCGCTGAAGTCCTCAAAAAAACAATTGAAAGTTAGAGAATTGACGTTTGCTAGCCCTAACTTTTGAGCCAGCAGCAATCAAGAGATGCCCAGGGATAACCCGAAACAACTGAATGTGAATTATGGATGAAAAGCCCCGAATAGGCAATAGCGCCCATTTTCCAGCAAGGGTTGAATGGGGACTGATAATAAGTTGGCTGGCACCAACTTATCTAAATATCAAGACCTGGTAGCATTCGCATCTGCCACCGTGAGGGCGGTCATGTTCACAATGCGGCGAACGGTGGCGCTGGCCGTTAGGATGTGGACCGGTTGGGCCGCGCCCAGAAGCACCGGTCCAATGGCAATATTGCCGCCCGCCGCCGTTTTTAACAAATTGTAAGAAATATTGGCGGAGTCCAAATTCGGAAAAACCAATAGATTGGCATTGCCCGTCAGGCTGCTGTGGGGCATTTGCTCGGCCCGAAGAGCGCCATCCAAGGCCATATCGCCGTGCATTTCGCCGTCGATCTCCAGCCAGGGCGCACGTTGTTGAATCAGCGCCAAGGCGCGCCGCATTTTGACCGCACTTTCCTCTGAGTTGCTGCCAAAGTTGGAGTGCGACAACAAGGCGGCTTTGGGGGAAATGCCAAAGCGGCGCATTTCTTCAGCGGCCATGATGGTGATTTCGGTCAGTTGCTCGGCCGTGGGGTTCAAATTCAGGTGCGTGTCGACCAAAAACAATTGCCGATCGGGCAGCAACAGGCCATTCATACACGCATAGGTGCTCACGCCAGGGCGGTTGCCAATCACGTGATCCACATACAACAAATGGGCATCGGGCCGGTTCCAGGTGCCGCAAATCATGCCGTCCACGTCGCCTTTGTGCAGCAACATGGTGCCAATCAGCGACAGTCGCCGGCGCATGTCGATTTTGGCCAGTTCGGCGGTCACACCTTTGCGCGCGGTCATGCGGTGATAGGTTTGCCAAAAATCACGGTAGCGAGGGTCGTTTTCCACATTCACCACTTGATAGTCCACGCCTTCACGCAAGCGCAGACCAAAGCGTTCAATGCGCTGGGCGATCACCGCAGGTCGACCAATCAACGTGGGTTGGGCCAATGCCTCGTCAACCACAATTTGCACCGCCCGCAACACGCGTTCGTCTTCGCCCTCGGCATAGGCCACGCGTTTTTTGCTGGCGCGCTTGGCCGCTGAGTAGATCGGGCGCATGATGGTGCCCGAAGCGTACACAAAACTTTGCAAGCGCTCGCGGTAAGCGTCCATGTCCGCGATCGGGCGCAGGGCCACACCACTGTCAGCGGCGGCCTGGGCCACCGCAGGGGCAATCTTCATCATCAGGCGCGGGTCAAAGGGCTTGGGGATCAGGTATTCCGGGCCAAAGGCCAATTGCTCGCCCGAATAAGCAGCGGCCACCACATCGCTTTGCTCGGCTTGCGCCAACTCGGCAATCGCGTGCACCGCTGCGATCTCCATTTCGTCGGTGATGGTGGAGGCGCCCGCATCCAAAGCGCCGCGAAAAATATAGGGGAAACACAAAACGTTGTTGACCTGGTTGTGATAATCAGTGCGTCCGGTGGCCATGATGGCATCGTCGCGCACGGCCTTGACTTCCTCGGGCAAGATTTCGGGCGTAGGGTTGGCCAGCGCCAGGATCAAGGGATTGGCGGCCATGGTCTTGACCATCTCGGGCTTGAGCACACCGCCGGCGGACAAACCCAAAAAAACATCGGCACCTTGCATCACCTCGGCCAGGGTGCGGGCGCTGGTGGCTTGTGAAAAAACAATCTTGTCCTCGTCCATCAACTCGGTGCGGCCCTCATAAACCACGCCGGCCAGATCGGTCACAAAAATATTCTTTTTGGGCAAACCCAGCTTGACCAATAAATTCAAACAGGCCAAGGCCGCAGCGCCCGCGCCCGAGGTCACCAATTTGACGTGTTGCAAGTCTTTGCCCACCACCCGCAAACCATTGATGATGGCCGCACCCACCACGATGGCCGTGCCGTGTTGGTCGTCGTGGAAGACGGGGATCTTCATCCGCTCGCGCAACTTGCGCTCGACATAAAAACAATCCGGGGCTTTGATGTCTTCTAAGTTGATGCCGCCGAACGTGGGCTCCAAGGCGGCAATGGTGTCGACCAGTTTGTCGAGGTTTTTCTCATGGATTTCAATGTCAAACACATCGATGCCGGCAAACTTTTTGAACAAAACCGCCTTGCCCTCCATCACCGGCTTGGAGGCCAAGGGGCCAATGTCACCCAAGCCCAGCACGGCTGTGCCATTGGTGATCACCGCCACCAAATTGCCGCGGTTGGTGTAGCGAAACGCGGCGTTGGGGTCCTTGGCGATTTCTTCACAAGGCGCGGCCACACCGGGTGAATAAGCCAGCGCCAAATCGTGTTGGTTGACCAACTGCTTGGTGGCATGGATGGCCACTTTGCCGGGGGTGGGAAACTCGTGATACTCCAGCGCCGCGTGCCGCAACTGTTTGCGGGCCTCGTCTTGAGAAACGGAGGGGTGGGCAGGGGTGTTGTGGGACATACAGTTCTCCGGGGTGGCTGCGCAGGGCCGACGCGCTTCAGTGGGTCACAGAACAGGGTGGCCGATTGTAGGCGTGGGGCCCAACACCCTTTCCAAACTGATCACTCAAGCAAAAGTGGCGTTTCAATGCCAATGCATCGCGCCAATTGATGCACAGCCACAAGCCTTTATTGCATCAACCGCCCCCGCGACGAATCGGCTCGGGTTTGCAAGTGCCGCCGCCATCGGCCACGCATTTGTCCCAAATGGCTTTGCGCCGGGCAAAGTCTTCTTTGCAGGCTTGCTCGATCTCGGCGGTGGTGGAATTGGCCCCGGTCAGGGCCACCACGGCAATGACCAGGGCTTCATGTTCGGCGGCTTCGGTTTTTTCGTCTTTGTAGGCGATGATGATTTGGCCGAGAATTTTGCCTGGATTCGCAACGACACGACGGACACTTATTTCTTTAAATTCGGATAGGTCAAACCCTTTTACCTCTACTGCGGCTAATGATGATTTGTAGGTTGCTACTGCCAAATACATATCTTCTGCAGCGCCAGAACCCAGGAACGTAGACGCCCCGAGGTCATATCCATACCTCTGCCCTGCAAGTATGGTTGTACTGACAGCTAAAGCAACACCTATAAATTTATTCCGACTATTTTTGCTTTGTAAGTCGTCAGGGTTGCCTTGGGCATACACAGATTGCTGGTAAATATCACTCTGGTAGTTTAGGAAATCTTTGATAGCCAAAGGTGGCACAGATATAGGTGATTCAATCAAAAAATAGTTATTGCTCAATACCCATGGCCTTTCGAAGCCAGCCTGGTCAAGCTTCTTATTTATTTCTGAAATGGTGGGGTGGTTTGAAGCTGATGTAAACGGCCCAGAAGATCCAATAAGTTTCTCTTTGCCGTTCATAATTGAATAGTTTGCTTTCTTGCTTTTATGATCAGACAGGCTTTTTTCTTGCTGCGATGTGTCTGCAAACCAAGCATCAATAGGTCGCACAACAATGATTTTTGCGGCTTCCGTTTCAAATACCAGTGGAGCGGCAAGTGACGTGGTTGTTGCCAAGGTTGAGGTGAACAAGGCCAGCACAAATGCTGCTCGGTTGACCAGTTTTGTCACCGATGTGTATTGCGTTGCTTTCATGTTCACCCCCTTGATGTTCAGGTGTTGTCCACCTTGAGTTATTTTTTGACCTTGCCCAATCCGCGGCTTCTTTGCCGAAGGCGGCCAAGGTGCTGTTGGCCATGCACCATATTGGGTTAACTTTTCAAAGGTGGCAACAACTTTCCGTTGGTTGTTGCAAAAAGCATCACGCCGCACAAATGTTTTTGCGGGCTTTAATAATTGAAGCACTAAATATGTAAAAACCGATAGAACATCAACCGTCGCGACGGCCATTTTTCAGTGTCTTAGGAAATCAACAGCAGGGCCCAGATGGGGGTCATCACAAAGCCTCTTCTCCAACCGGCACACCCGTGCTGAACTCTTCGTGCGCGTTTTCTGGGGTGATGCCCGCCACCAAATCGTCCAAGTTATAGATCACCGCGTCCACGATTTATCCCCGCATTAACGCTTCAATCTCATCGGCCTTGACTGGAACTCCCCGGCTGATCAGCTCGCAGCCGGTGGCGGTGACGATGGCGTCGTCTTCGATGCGGATGCCGATGTTCCAAAACGCCTCGGGCACCTCGGGGCTGGGGCGCACGTAAAGGCCCGGCTCGATGGTCAGCACCATGCCGGGGTGCAAGATGCGCCCGGGTGGTGGCGCGCTGGGGGGGGTGGTGTCCGCTGGGGGTGTGTGGCCGGGCTCGACGTAGCTGCCGCAGTCGTGCACGTCCATGCCCAGCCAGTGGCTGGTGCGGTGCATGTAAAACGCGAAATAAGCTTTGCTGTCGATTACATCATCCACGTTGCCGTGTTGTTGGCTGGACAACAAGCCCACATCCAACAACCCCTGTGCAAGCACGCGCAAAGCAGCCTCGTGCGGCTCGGTAAAACGCGCGCCTGCGCAGGTCGCGGCCACGGCCGCGTCTTGGCTGGCCAGCACCAGGTTGTAGAGCTCGCGTTGCGGGCCGCTGAACTGTCCGTTGGCTGGAAAGCAGCGCGTGATGTCGCTGGCGTATCCGTCGAGCTCGCACCCGGCGTCGATCAGCACCAACTCGCCGTCGCGCAACGGGGCGTTGCCGGCGCGGTAGTGCAACACACAGGCATTGGCCCCTGCGGCCACGATGGACGTGTAGGCCGGAAACTGCGCGCCATGGCGGCGAAACTCGTGCAGCAACTCGGCCTCCAAGTGGTATTCGCGGG
>RFNL01000211.1 GCA_009927195.1 Betaproteobacteria bacterium
TAAATCTCGTCGCGGAACGTGGGCCCTTTGGCGTCGAACACGCAGACCGCGTGTTGCGTGGGGTATTCGCGGCGCAGGCTTTGCAACATGTTGACCATGCCACGAATGGCACCTGTGGCTTGGCTGTTCGGGTCGTTGCGATCGGCCCGCAAATCGGGCATGGCATGAAAAGCGCGGTACAAATAGCTGGAACCGTCGACCAGCAACAGGGTGGATGTGTCTTGCATGATGGAGATTGTGCCTGTGTGGACCACATTGGCCCAGTTTGTACAATGAATCTTCAATCGCATCTTTACGCACCCTAAATGGCCGTATTCACCGAGGTCTCTGAGCCACAGGCCGAACAACTCATGCAGCAATTGCAACTGGGTCAGTTGGTGTCCTTGCAAGGCATCTGTGACGGCATTGAAAACACCAACTACTTTGCAACCACCACCCATGGTGATTTTGTGTTGACCTTGTTTGAGCGCTTGAGCCATGCGCAATTGCCGTTTTACCTGCAATTGATGAAGCATTTGGCCGCACAGGGCATCAAAGTACCCATGCCCCAGTCCAATGCGCAAGGGGATATTTTGTTCACCTTGTGCGATAAACCTGCCGCGGTGGTTGAGCGGTTGCGCGGGGAGAGCGAACTTCATCCCACGTCACGCCATTGCCAGGCTGTGGGCGATATGTTGGCCCGCATGCATTTGGCTGGCGCCAACTTTGAGATGAGCCAACCCAATTTGCGCAACCTGTCTTGGTGGAATGAGACCGCGCCCATTGTCATGCCCCATCTGAGCCCAGCACAAAACCACTTGCTGGCCAGCGAATTGGCATTTCAAAACCATGTGGCCGCATCATCGGCCCACCAGGCCTTGCCGCGTGGCCCTGTGCATGCCGATTTGTTTCGCAACAATGTGCTGTTTGAAGGCGAACACCTGAGCGGTTTTTTCGATTTTTATTTCGCCGGGGTGGACGCTTGGTTGTTTGACCTCGCCGTGGCCCTCAATGACTGGTGCATTGACCTTGACAGCGGTGTTTTTGTCCCTGACCGCTTCGCCGCCATGCTGGCGGCTTATCAAGGCGTCCGGCCGTTGCAAGCACCGGAGCGGCAACTGCTCAACCCGATGTTGCGTGCGGCTGCATTGCGGTTTTGGATTTCTCGTTTATGGGATTACCACCTGCCGCGCGAGGCCAGTATGCTGCAAGCCCATGACCCGAGCCATTTTGAACGGGTGCTGGGCCAACGCATCCACCAACCCATGGTTTTGAACGCATGAAACTGCACCTTTTGCCAGCCAAACAAGGTCTGATTTGGGTGCGCATGGGCATGCGCACTTTTTGGCGGCAACCCCTGGCGATGACAGGGCAGTTTTTCTTGTTCATGGGTTTGCTATCGCTGTGTTCACTGATCCCCTACGCGGGAAGTTTTTTGGGCTTGGCCTTGCTGCCCATGGCCAGCCTGGGCTTGATGGCCGCCACGCGCGAAGCCGATGCAGGCCGCTTTCCCATGCCCCACTTGTTGTGGCTGGGTTTGCGGGCTGGCCCACAATCGCGCAAACACATGGCGTTGCTGGGGGTCATGTACACGATTGGATTTTGTGCCGTGTTGGGTTTGGCTGCTTTGACCGATGACGGTCAATTTGCCAAGCTGTATTTATTGGGGGGCAGCATCGACCTGGACACCTTGATGCAAAGCGATGTGCAAGCGGCCATGTGGCTGAGCACTTTGTTGTACCTGCCACTGTCTTTGCTGTTTTGGCACGCACCCGCGCTGACCCACTGGTATGCCGTGCCACCGGCCAAAAGTTTGTTTTTCAGTGCGGTCGCATGTTGGCGCAATTGGCGCGCATTTGCGGTATTTGTCTTGGGTTGGGCGGGCGCAGCCCTGTTAGGCTCATTGATGGTCACGGCCGTGGCGGTCATCAGTGACAGTGTGGATACCGCCAAATTGATGCTGATGCCCATGATGCTGCTGCTGGCAGCGATGTTTTTTTGCTCGATCTATTTCAGCTTTCGCGACTGCTTCATGGGCGAAGATGTACTGGCCTGAGGGGCCTGTGGGCCATTGAGCCAGCTTTCGGGGCCATGACTGATCAAATCGGTGTCAGCTTGGCCACCGACAAGGCCAACCATTTGATGCCGTGGCGACCAAATTTCACCTGTGCCCTGGCATCTTCGCCGCTCCCCTCCAAGGACAACACCGTTCCTTCACCAAATTTATGGTGAAACACCTGGACGCCCCCCCGCACCCAGGCGTGCGCCCCGGGGGAACTGGCATTGGCTAGGGGCTTGATGGCAGCGGTCCAATCGGTGCTGGACGATACCGGTGCTGGCTCGCGCGAAGGGCCCCAGGCACTCTCTGGGTTGAGCCCGGGTGCGGGTGAACTCAACCATTTGAGGGCATGTTCGGGCAATTCATCAAAAAATCGGCTGCGGATGTTGTAACGGGTTTGACCATGCAACATACGAGTCTGCGAGTGGCTCAGGTACAAGCGTTTGCGCGCGCGGGTGATGGCCACATACATCAAGCGGCGCTCTTCCTCCAAACCTTGGTGGTCGCTCAAGGCATTTTCATGGGGGAACAAGCCCTCCTCCATGCCGGTGACAAAAACCGCATCGAATTCCAGACCCTTGGCCGCATGCACTGTCATCAGTTGAATCGCCTCTGAGCCCGCCAATGCTTGGTTTTCACCCGACTCCAATGCGGCATGGGTCAAAAACGCAGCCAGGGGCGACAAAGTCTCGCCGGTGTCTGCGGGTTCACCGGTGTCCATGTCCACTGGCAGGGCCACCGCATCGCGGCCAAAACCCTCCAAGCTGACAAAGCTCTCCGCCGCACTGATCAACTCCTGCAGGTTTTCGACCCGTTCAGCGCCTTCGCGCTCGGCTTGGTAGTGCTCCACCAAACCACTGTGGGCGATCACGGTTTCAACGATGTCGCGCAATCCCATGCCATGGGTTTGCTCGCGCAGCACATCCAGCTTGGCCACAAAAGCCGACAGGTTGGCCCCAGCTTTGCCGCTCACTGCACTCACCGCATCGTGCAAAGCGCATCCCGCGCTGTGGGCTGCGTCTTGCAACTGCTCGGTGCTGCGCGTGCCAATGCCGCGGGGCGGGAAATTGACCACGCGCATGAAACTGGTGTCGTCGCGCGGGTTCTCCAGCAACCGCAAATAAGCCAGTGCATGCTTGATCTCGGCGCGTTCAAAAAACCGCAAACCCCCATACACCCGATAAGGCATGCCAGCATTGAACAAAGCGGTTTCAATCACCCGGCTTTGGGCATTGCTGCGGTAGAGCACGGCGATCTCATTGCGACTGTGCACACCTTGGCTGCCATCGCCGTTTTGACCATCGCGCAACAACTGGCGCATCTCCTCGACCATCCATTGCGCTTCGGCGAAGTCACTGGTGGACTCATGCACCCGAACCGGTTCACCCGGTCCCTGGTCGGTGCGAAGGTTTTTACCCAAACGCCCTTTGTTGTGGCTGATCAACTCATTGGCACTGTCCAAAATATGGCTGTGGCTGCGGTAGTTTTGCTCCAACTTGATTTGATGGCGCACACCGAATTCGCGCACGAAATCGGCCATGTTGCCCACCCGTGCACCGCGAAATGCGTAAATGCTTTGGTCGTCGTCTCCCACGGCAAATACCGCACTGCTGGACGAACTCAGTTGTTTGATCCAGGCGTATTGCAAGCGATTGGTGTCTTGGAATTCATCGATCAACACATGGCCAAAACGGCGCTGGTAATGTTCGCGCAAGGCGTCATTGTCGCGCAGCAATTCATAACTGCGCAGCATCAATTCGCCAAAGTCGACCACGCCTTCGCGCTGGCATTGATCTTCGTAGAGTTGGTAAATCTCCACCTTCTTGCGCGCTTCTGCATCGCGCGCTTGGACATCGGGTGGGCGCACACCATCTTCTTTGCAGGCGGCAATGAACCACTGGGTTTGTTTGGCCGGAAACCGCTCGTCGTCCACCGAATACTGCTTGTACAAGCGCTTGATGGCGGAGAGTTGGTCTTGGGTGTCCAAAATTTGAAAAGATTGGGGCAATTGGGCCTGCTTCCAATGGGCCCGCAAAAACCGATTGCACAGGCCGTGAAAAGTCCCAATCCACATGCCGCGCACATTGAGCGGCAACATGGCCGACAAACGGTTGAGCATTTCCTTGGCGGCTTTGTTGGTGAAGGTCACCGCCAAAACACCGGCGGGAGAGATTTGACCGGTTTGCAACAACCAGGCAATGCGGGTGGTCAACACCCTGGTTTTGCCCGAGCCTGCACCGGCCAGGATCAAGGCGTGCTCGCGAGGCAGTGCCACTGCCGCACGCTGCTCGGGGTTGAGGCCGAGCAACAAAGGGGAATCGGGGGGAATGGCGTTCGGTGGCCCAGTGGAGGGCCCGGTGGACAAGGACATGGAGGAATTGTAGGCAAGGGTGTATAGAATCAGCCACCGGGCCCAAGATTCTTGTGCCCGGTTTCTTTTGGGTCGGATCGCCTACTGCGCCTCACGCCCAGCCAGCAACCGGAGCCAAGCCAAGCGCTCACCATCCGTTTTGTTCTGGAGCTTGGACCATGGAAATTTTTGACTACGACAACATCTTGCTGCTGCCACGCAAATGCCGCGTGGAAAGCCGCGCTGAATGCGATACCAGCGTGAGCTTGGGTCCGCACAGTTTTCGCCTGCCGGTGGTACCGGCCAACATGAAAACTGTTGTGAATGAAAGCATTTGCGAATGGCTGGCCCAGCACGGTTATTTTTATGTAATGCACCGATTCGATTTGGACAATGTCGAATTCGTGCGCAACTTCAAGTCGCGTGGGCTCTACGCCTCTATCTCCCTGGGTGTGAAACAAGCCGACCGTGACACGGTGGCCCGCTTGGTGGCCGAGGGTTTGGTACCCGATTTCATCACCATTGACATCGCCCATGGGCACGCCGACAGCGTCCAGCACATGATCGCCCACCTCAAGCAACACCTGCCTGGCTCATTCATCATTGCCGGTAACGTGGGCACTCCAGAGGCAGTGATTGATTTGGAAAACTGGGGCGCCGATGCGACCAAGGTTGGCATTGGTCCAGGCAAGGTGTGCATCACCAAAAGCAAAACCGGTTTTGGCACCGGCGGATGGCAGCTCTCGGCCTGAAATGGTGCGCCCGTGTGGCCACCAAGCCCATCATTGCCGATGGCGGCATCCGCGAACACGGCGACATTGCCAAAAGTGTGCGCTTTGGCGCCACCATGGTGATGATTGGCTCCTTGTTGGCAGGCCATGAAGAGTCGCCGGGTCAAACCGTAGAGGTCGAGGGCAAACTGTACAAAGAGTACTACGGCTCGGCATCAGACTTCAACAAAGGAGAGTACAAGCACGTTGAGGGCAAACGCATTTTGGAGCCGATCAAGGGCAAACTGGCCGATACCCTGCGCGAGATGCAAGA
>RFNL01000061.1 GCA_009927195.1 Betaproteobacteria bacterium
TCCATCTCATCGGCGATTTGTTCGAGGCTGCCGCGCACAACGGCCAGGGTGACTGGATCCATGGTCATTTCACTTTCACAAGCAAGTTGCCGTGCACATCGACGGTGGCGGTCATGTCGGGTTCGATGACCGTGGTGGTGTCGCTTTGCTCGACGATGGCGGGCCTTCAAAGACCATGGCGGGCGCCAATGCATCGCGGGTGTAAATGGGCGTGTCATGCCAACCGCCAAAGTACACCGGCCGGTGGCCAGCGGCTTGGGGTTGGCTGCCCTGGGCCGCTGCGGCCATGGTGGGCATGGCAATGCTGGCACGGGTACCGACCACGATGGTGCGCAGGTTCACCACCACCACCGCCATGCCTTGCAAGGTGTTGCCAAACTTGTCTTGATAGGTTTGGACAAAGGCTTGTTCCATTTGCGCCGGTGTCCAATCGGCTTGGATGGGCACCCGCAGCGAATGGATTTGCCCCGCGTAAGCCATGTCGGCCGCATGGGTGAGAGACGCGTGGTCAATCGGCACTTGGCTTTCATCGAGTTGCTTTTGCCCTTGCTCGCGTTGGCGCGCCATGACCTCGGCGAGTTCGTGGGCGCCCAATCGGTCGGTTCGCTTCTCGATGGTTTGCGACAAGTCGTAGCGCAAATCGGCATACACACAACCCAAGGCACACAACACGCCGGGGTACAAGGGCACCAGCATGGTGCTGACCCCCACCTCGCGGATCAACGCGCCGCCATGCAAGGGGCCGGCACCCCCAAAAGCGACCAACGCAAAGTCGCGCGGGTCCAGGCCGCGCTCGATCGACATCAAGCGCATGCGACCCGCCATGCGTTGGTTGACCACGGCCAAAATGGCTTCAGCGGTTTCCTCCAGCCCCAGGTTCATTTGTGCGCCCAAGCGCTGCACCGCAGCGCGGGCACCGGCCACGTCCAGCGTGGTGCCGTCGCCATTCATGCGGCTGTCAGGGTTGATGCGGCCCAACACCACATTGGCGTCAGTGACGGTGGCTTCGGTGCCGCCACGTCGATAGGCCACGGGGCCAGGCATGGCGCCTGCACTGCGCGGGCCCACTTGCAACATGCCACCCCGGTCCAGGTGGGCAATGCTGCCGCCACCTGCGCCAATGGTGTGCACATCGATCATGGGCAAACGCATGGGAATGCGAAAGTCCAGGTTGGTGAGTTCGGCCACCTCGGG
>RFNL01000060.1 GCA_009927195.1 Betaproteobacteria bacterium
CTCACTGGTGTGACTGATGCTTTTCTTTTTCACGCATCTTGATCAAATCAGCCGCTGTCAGCTCAACATCTTTTCCATCTACCGATACAAGAATGCTTGTGTTAGTTCTGATTGCAAGATCTTGCGCTGAACGAGCAGCACGTTGAATGGCTGCAAAGGAACCTGCTAAGTCTGGATCAGTTGAAGTACGGATATCTTTGGGATTCATTTATTGCTCCAGTCAATTAATTTGGGCTCAATGCCGTAGTTGTCGTACAAAGCCCATGAATCAACTACCTTGCTGTAACGCTGATGGAAGTTGGCTAAACCAGCTTTGAAGCGTCGGCGAATAACGTCTTCAGGAATGTTGTGGCCACCTTGCAGAACGCGGCGCGCAACCCTGGATACGGCGATGTCCTCATTGGGCAAAGACAAGAACCACAGCTTAACTTGATAGCCAAGGTGCTGCCATACAGCTATCTTTTTCAAATAGGCCAAGCCTGACAGCGTGGTTTCAAACGCAAAGCTGTGTCCGGCATCCACGCATTCGTCGATTTCTTCCAGCATCAGGCGGCCAGCTTTGAAAGAAGCTGTCTCTGGATTGAATGGAGCCAAGCCAGCAGCGATCAAATCGGCATTTATAAACCTGAGCGTTTGGGCTTCAGCAGGCAAGAAATCACGGGCAAATGTGGTTTTGCCCGCGCCGTTGGGTCCTGCAATGATGATGATTTTTTTCAAATAACGCTCATGTTTGTATGATTTTATGCTCTGCAGGCTAATTGCCAACCGGCAGATCTAGGGTGCTATTAAGCGAAAATCCTGTCCAGCAAATGACAAAAATAGAGGACATATCCCTTCACTCTGGGTCAGACAGCAGTGAATTTAAGTCGACTTGCGATCGGCGGATACAAAATTGCTATAACTGAGGGGCCATCGATGCTGAATCTCTCCAAAAGACTTTTTGTCGCACAAGGCTTTGCGTTACCACTTGCACTTTTTTACTCCAGAAATGCAAACGCCGCAGAGGGTTTTGATTTTCAAAGTGTACGGGCGAATTATTTAGAGCGAATCAGAAAGATTAAGAATACTGGCTTACTTCCCATAATCGACATTGAAAGCTCATACAACCCTTTAGAGATTGACTTATCTGCTTTTACCCGATCTATGGACAGGGCGGGCATCGCCATGATGTGTTTATCTGTAGATCAACCAGGTAAATTAGTAGAACAAGGCGCTATTTGGAGCGACCACGCCCTTGAGTCATTTGTGAAGTTTCCTGAATATTTCATCCCTACAGGCAATGGCGGAAACCACCCCGCTTGGACTAAGTTTCCGCTGGATTTTTTGATGGCTTTGGAAAAGTTCATTCCAGGGCATAACTACCCGTTGATGGGTGAGTTTGAAGTTCGACATTACCCATCTCCGCGACAAATTAGCCGAGGTGCATTTTTTCGAGACGTGGAGGTGGCCATTGATGGTCCCTTGATGGAGCGAGTGTTCATGCTCGCTGAGAAAACAGGTATTCCCTTTCAGATTCACTACGAAATTGAAGACAAACTTCTTGAACCATTAGCGCGTATGTTGGGTAAGTTTCCAAAGGCCAAGGTTATTTGGTGTCATTTGGCACAAATCAGATATCAGCAACGGTCCACACAGTATGGCCCTGCGATGCTTGAGAAATGGTTGGATCAATTTCCTAATCTCTATATAGACACCGCTTTTGGTGATGCGCTTTCTAGATACCAACCAAGTGGTGAAAGACATGCAAGATTTTGGAGCGATGCTCAAGCGTGGACCAATTTGATCGTTGCAAAGCCTTACAGATTTTTAGCGGCACTCGACATTGGCGGGGATAGGATGGACAAAATTGAGGAATGGACAAAAAATCTCAGGTATTTCTTGAACCGTTTGCCAATGCCGACAAGAGAGATCGTGGCGTATAAAGCAGCCTGGAAACTTTTATTTAACGAAGAGTTGGGCTCTTTATAACTGCTTGGTAATGTGATGAACATGCACCCTCGCTTTGGCGCAAATTTGATCTTCGCTGAAGGTGATCAGCATTTGAGTTTTTGACATTAGATGAGAGGTATTCCAAAATGACTGAAGTCAAACCTTTGAACGTCCTTTTTCTTTGTACCCACAACTCTGCGCGCAGCATCATGGCTGAAGCGATGCTCAACCACATTGGGCAAGGCAAATTCAAAGTCTTCTCTGCTGGCAGCAGTCCAGTCGAAAATCAAACACAAACTGGTTCATTCGGA
>RFNL01000108.1 GCA_009927195.1 Betaproteobacteria bacterium
TTTGGCAAAGCGATTGACAACTTGAGCGGCCACAGGGTGCTGCCTGCATCAAATGTCTTGTTTGCTGCAGGACTTATTCTTCTTGGATTTGCCACCGGTGCGTCAGGGCTTTATCTTGCATGGTTCATGATTGGCTTGGGTATGGCTGGCGGTCTTTATGAATCGGCATTTTCAACGTTGGTTCGAATTTACGGTCAATCTGCACGATCAGCAATTACTGGCATCACGCTGATCGCAGGTTTCGCCAGCACGGTTGGCTGGCCCTTGAGTGGATGGTTCCTGAGTTATTGGGGCTGGCGAGAGGCTTGTTGGGCATGGGCATCGCTACATATGTTGTTGGCTATGCCGCTTAATTTGGCCATCGACTGGCTATCCACAATCAAACGATGGGATATCGCCAATGGCAGTGAAGAACATAAGCCTCAAGCCGATATGCCCATGGCTCCACCAAAAGATCAGAAAGCGCCAACGCTGAAACAGGCACTTCTGCTGTCTTTTGTGTTCTCAGTAACTTGGTTTACCAGTACTGCGATGGCATCCCATTGGCCGAGAATGCTTGAAGCCGCTGGCGTGAGTCTAGTCAATGCGATTGCCGTTGGTGCGATCATTGGACCCGCTCAAGTCATGGCAAGAATTTTGGAATTTGGGTTGTTGCGCAAAATGCATCCTTTGCTTTCTGCTCGTCTTGCTGCAATGGCTCACCCAATGGGTGCTCTCTTGATGGTTGTTTTGGGACCCGTCGCAGCACCGATCTTTGCACTTCTTCACGGGGCCGGCAACGGCGTTTTGACAATAGCCAAAGGCACTTTGCCGCTGGCTTTATTTGGTTCAAGTGGGTACGGCTACAGGCAAGGTTGGATTATGTTGCCTGCTCGAATATGCTCAGCATTTGCGCCTTGGATGTTTGGACTGGCGTTAACTCAGTGGGGTGTAGGAGCCCTGGGGATAACCATTGCACTCGGGGCACTATCAATTTTCGCTCTCTGCGCAATTGACCTGAAGAAGTAGCCTAAAAGTAATGCACAGTCGGTTTGGAACAATTGTTTCTAAATGGCAAAAAGTCAGTCCGATGGGTTTTGCAAATGCTCTGTAAGCTTAGCCCAACCTGGTTGCTTCGATCAATGGGATACCAGCGCAATGTGTCAGGCGCCATGGCCTTTTATGTATGTTTCTAAAAACGCGATTTGGCTGCCTTGATGCTCAATGACATTTTTAACTATGTCGCCAACGGATACTACACCGATGACTTGATTGGAATCGAGGACTGGTAAATGTCTTATGTGCTTATGCATCATGATGGCCATGCACTCATCCAGCGTGTTGTTGAGTCCAACGGTCAAAGGATTGGCGGTCATGACTTCTGATATCAAGGTGGCTCTTGGATCTTTGTGAGGCAATAAGACCTTGATGGCACAGTCACCTTGCGAAACAATGCCCATTAATTTTTTATTGTCGATGACCAGAATTGCTCTAACTCTGTTGTCTCTCATCAATTTGAGTGCGACTTCGATGGTGTCATTGGTAGAAACCGAGAAAATGAGGTTATTTTTTTGATCTATACACTGCTTGACTGTGGTCATGGTACAAAGTTTTTCAATTCAGGGGTTTGTTGAACGCTGGTGTTCAATCGGTTTAGTCGTCCATCATCGCAGTTTGTTTGCATCTTTTTGGTTTCACCCAATCAGAACAGCAAAAGCATTCACAAAGATGACTCATTATTTTCCACCATGGTAGAAGCAATTGAGGTCGTCTGTGTGACAGGCACACAGTCCTTGATTGAATCGCCCGCCAAAAAGGCTGATCCATATGCTCAGCGCACAGCTTATCCGAGCAAGTAAATTGTCGCCCTGTGGCACATTTGTGTTTGTGTTGGGCGTTCAGCCAAGGTCTGATAAGTGATATCAGATACCTTTGGGCGGCCTCATGGATTGGGCTCGGTCCCCTGTGATGATTTGAATTTTTTTCTCTAGTCCCTGTCTTTTCAACGTGATCTCCAAGGTGCTGCCTGCAGGACCCCATTGCCACAATTGGCGATAAAAGTCGGATAAATTTTCGATATTTCGACCTTGCAGGGCCATCAAGACATCACCTGTTTGAATACCGGCCAGAGAGGCTGGGCTGTCTGGAGTGACTCTTTGTACCATCAATCCGCCCCCACGCACTGCCTGACTGCTGATGCCCAGCCAAGATCGGGCGGGTCCCTCGCGTTTTCCATTTCGCAGCAAGGCAGCCAAATGGGGCTTGAGTTCATTGAGGGGTACAAACAAATTACCCAGCACGGGGTTTGTGTCGCTGAAAACATCTGGCACCAACAAGGACCCCAGGCCAATCAATCGGCCATGGGTATCGAACAGACCAGCACCACTCCAATTGTTCACTGCTGGCATGGTCCAGAGCGGGGATTCAAGGAGGTATTCCCAATTGCCCGCAAATGGTTTGCGCGAGACCAACTGAAGTTCGGTGAGTTCGCTCTCGCCTTGGCCCAATGTCAGCACCTTGGCTGGAACGTTTACTGTGTCCGTGTCCCCCATTGAAACAGGTTCCAAGCGCAAAGGCACCAAAGATTGAACCAAGCCAAAGCCACTGACGGTGTCCACGGCTTTCACTTGTGCGGGAACACGTCTGCCATGACGGTCAATCAAGTCGACTGACAGCGCTTCGATCAGCAAGTAAGAAATGGTCAGGACCAAATCAGGCGCAATCACCACGCCCGAGCCTTGACGAAGTTGACCCAGTGTGCTGCGGGTGCTGGCGTCATCATCTGTCTGGGTCTGAACTGCAACTACAGATTGCATCAAAAGTTCAACCGTTTTGGGCGGCAAGCTCGTGACTGGCTGTTGCTGAGACCAAGCGCAGGAAATTACCAGGGCTTGTAAGCAGCTTAGGATGAGTAATTTCATGGGTGTGTCGCGACCAAGATCTCGCATCTGATTATTGCGTTGCTTATTGCGTGCAAGACCTGAAGGATTGCGTGGGTGGATCAGCAACTGAACTCTGCCCCTGTACAGATAGGGTGCATGAGATTTTGTGAGACGAAATATGCTGGGCTGGATGGCCAGAAAGTTTCACGCATCAACCTCTGATGCGTGAAACCCTTGCTGGGATCAATTGAAAATTGCGCGGTCATTTTTGATGGCCAGGGTTTCAAGGTAACCCTTGAAGGCATCTTCAGTCACTCCAAACGCACTCAGCGCATGGCCAAATGCCTGTTGCTCAGACTGTTCAGCCCTTCCATCAGACAGAAGGGAGTCTGCCATGTTGATGAGCAAACAAAGCTTTTGACGCTCATTGAGCAGTGCAGCAGCATCTGCTAAAAACTGCTCGTACTTCACGCTGCGCAAGTACTTGAGGGCCGAGCTGATGAGGTCTTGGTCACCGCCCACCACCGATTGCAATTGACCGATTTCCTCTGACTCAATCTCACCATCGGCTGCCATCATGTACAAAACCCCCACGGCCAAAGCCAATTTGGGTGACAGTTTCAGGGGCTCACTTTTAAAGACATCAAACAAACCCATTTCTTTGCTCCTACAAATCAATTTGAAAAAAAATCTTACACCATGTCAGTGACCAGTGTGTGAGCAAAATTTTCTCAAAATATCCCCATTTATGGGCAGAGTTCGGCATGGGTCACGGAGGGTAGGTACCACGCAGCCCCAGTGCACTTTCAAAGTTCCGCGGTCTTGAAGTCCGTGCTATTGAATCAAGTCACGCTGGAACCAGCTCCTATAGTGGTCAAAGGGCCAGCGTCGTTCGGATTTGATCCTGAGGCCATCTCCAGAGACTCATTCGCTGAAATGATTTTTTCAACACCCCTGCATGTTTTTCAATACATTGCGGCACAGATCAATATGAGCAGAGCTTTTGATATTTTGTTGAGAAGATGCCAGCAAGGATTCAATCAATAAAGATGAAATTTCATTTTGATGATGGGCAGTTGCGAGCGCATGCCGCAGTTCAAAGATAAGTTTGTCGCGCGCATCTACTTCCATGGATACAGGATCTGAATTTTCGGAGCGATGGCGACTCAACAATTTGTCTGCTGCCAATGAATTTTCAATCAGATAATTGGCATTGAAATTTTGATATTCAAATTTTTGGAGGCCAGGCTTATCGACAACTGATTTTTCGGTAAGTCGTTCAAAACCCATGTTCCATTTGCTGAACAATCGGTTTTGAATTTTGATATTGCTTAAGATTTTAAAGTCCTTATGTCGGGCATCTGACTTGATTTTTTCCAACATTTGCTCAACGGCAGAAGACTCTCCTTCAAGACATTGTAAAAAAGTGCCATTACCGTAAATCAACATTCCAGTAATGCCGCAAGAGGAGTTGTTTTTATGACATTGATCCAAAAGCTTGAGCAAGTCAATGGAGCCAAACGGCAAAGTTTCTTTGCTAATGTAGGTAATGCTGATCATGATGTGATTCAATCAATATTTACGAAGATGAACGGATGTTGTTGTCACAAAGTGAATATAAAAATGGATGCGATTCAAGCCGCACATGGGTTTGATTGTCCCGTTTGAAATTGATGGGTTTTCATTATTATAACTAATCAAATCAAGGTGCTTCATTCATTGGTTCCATGTTGTCCATCCCCTAGTCAGATGCCAAGCGCTGTTCAATCGGTGCCATTGTGTATATATA
>RFNL01000441.1 GCA_009927195.1 Betaproteobacteria bacterium
GGCAGTTTCTGCACTTTGCTCAAGCCTGTTGACATGATGCACAACCCTTTCAATGTGCTCAAGCACATCGCGACTTCGAACCCTGACCAGTTCCAAATCTTTGCCAGACAGTGAATCTGTTTCCCGCCATGAATCTAAAGCATTGATCCAATCCTGTATTGCTGCTCGTTGATCCTCACATATTTCATCCAAATAGTGCAAAGTCAGACGCGAGTCCAATAGCGCGCTCCAGTTGTTAAAACGAGCATTGGGATTGATCAATTCGCTTTGCCAATGATCCAATTGCCGGGTCAGTTCTTTGCGTAAATCCAAGTAACCATCTACAACCAAACCAATCATTCTCAACATCAATTCAACTGAATTGTTGGGCAACCGACTGCTGTTGTGAGCAACACTTAAAGTGGATGCGATGTTGAGCAGTCGACTTGCAAATAATTCACGCACAGAACAATCGGCAGGGTGGACAGAAATAATCAGCCTATCGAATATCAAAAAACTGATAGGGCTTGTATCGATGCGCTTCAGTATCGGCGGCCCCCCTTTGGAGCTTTCAACATGCAAGATCTGACCGGGATTTGAAAGATCAGACTCGGTTCGTCCTCTGGCTAAGCGTCTGAATACGATGATGTCGTATTCAGACGTGTAATCGTAGTGGGAGGGCAACTGATTATTCAGAATGTCGGAGATATGCAAATCCAGTACTTGCAATTGATAAATTTTGTCCAACATGGTTTGAATATCAGTCAGATGAACCTCGAATTCACGCCTGGTGAAACTAAGCCAATGAAAGCCCTGTGAAATCTGCTCTTTTAGGAGGGATTCATCTTCAGAAATGATGTTGTTGAAGATATGAAAATGTCGCATGTTTAATTTTCAACCGAGCTGAGTTCAATTGGCAGGAAAAATGACCTGCATTGCATAAGATCAGAGAATTTTAGACCTTGCGATTATCTCAACTGCAAGCAACAGAGAAGGAGAATCAAAATTTTTTTTCCATATAAATGTTCATCAGCTTGTCATTTCTAAAATCAGTCCTGTCGAATATCCAATCGCTTGATGATGTCCTCCCAGCGCCTGAGTTCAGTGAGCACCAATTGATCGGCTTGAACGGTGCTGTTTTTCATGGGTTCCAATCCCAGCTTTTCCAAGGCGGTGCGGGTCTCTGGGTCATCCAGGGCTTGTTGCAGCAGGGCATTGAGTTTGGCCATCACCGCTGCAGGCGTTTTGCCAGGTGCGGCCAAGATGTAAGTGGACTCAAACACATAACCAGGCACACCTGCCTCGGCCACGGTGGGCAATTGCTCCCAGCCTTTCATGCGTTTTTCGCCGGTGGTGGCCAAGGCCACGATGCGGTTGTCTTTGAGCAAGGGCAGGGCCAGGCTAGGGCTGGCAAAGGCCACAGGCACGCGGCCGCTGACCAGGTCATTGACAGAGTCTGAGACACCTTTGTAGGGGATGTGCTCCATGGCCACGCCCGCCATGGATTTGAACAATTCGGCACCCAAGTGCGGGTTGCTGGCTGGGCCCGCGGAAGAAAAGGCCAACTTGCCCTCTTCCACCTTGGCTTTGGCGATCAGCTCTCTCACATTCTTGACATTCAAAGACGGTGAGACCACCAGAAAGTTGGAACTGCTGCTAAAGATGCCCACGGCTGACATTTCTTGCACCGTGTAACCCGCCGTTTTGGGGCGCAGCAGCGGCCCCAGTGCATGGGCCAAGGTACCGTTGAGCACCACGGTGTATCCATCAGGGGCAGATCGCGCCACCGCTGCGGTGCCTATGGTGCCACCCGCACCGCCACGGTTTTCAACCGTGAAGATTTGTCCGCTGACACTGGACATGTATTTGGCGATGGCGCGGGCCATCAAATCGGTGGGGCCACCGGCAGAGTAGGGGACCACCACCCGCACTGCTTTATTGGGAAAATCTTGAGCTTGCGCTGCCATTGGCGATAACAGCAGGGACAAGGCCCCACCGAAAATCGCG
The DNA here is from genome assembly GCA_009927195.1 of Betaproteobacteria bacterium. GTDB lineage: Bacteria > Pseudomonadota > Gammaproteobacteria > Burkholderiales > Burkholderiaceae_C > Limnohabitans. Next base: position 1,987 of record RFNL01000441.1, read on the forward strand.
GCCCGAACGCCTAGATCTGAGCCACACAAGCACTTTGACCACTCAATCATGTCTGTCTCCTTTGGGGTAAGCACTGACGGGTTTTGCGTTGCCCATTGTTGCTATCCTGGGCACGGGCTCAACGCATGGTTTTGAAACATGATAGCGGATGGTTTTCCTGTGATGTCTTGCCGCAGCACCAAGCTTTTATCGCTCCAGTGATACGGTGTGATGCAATTGAAATCGACCTTAAGTTTTTGATGTGTAAAGAATATTGCCATGTCCGCAAAACTATTTTCAAAGTCACTTTCCTCCACTGATTTGGGGGGGTTGAAATCTTTGCTTGAACAGGCCATAGGTCCTGTACCCAGAAACCTGATGCGCATGTTCATGGGTGAAGTCCCTATAGGCTTGTTGAGCCAAGCGCATTCCAATGCATTGAGCAAGGTCTTGCATGGACTGCATGTCCAGAGGGATTGTTTGACATGGGACGGCCAATTGATGAGTGCAGACAAGCGGTCACAAGCCATTGGCTGCGCCGCTGCAGCATTGCGGGTGCAAGGCTTGATCACAGGATGGAGAAACGAACTTTACAGTTTTTGGGGCGATATTGCGGGTGATCCTGACCCTGGCCTGCCGGAATGGTTCAGACTTGAAAGAGCCGCATTTCGGTTTTTCGGATTGCACAGCCATGCCGTGCACATCAATGGTTTTACCCCCGACGGCCACATGTGGTGCGCGCGCCGGTCTTTGACCAAAGCCACCGACCCAGGGCGATTGGACAATTTGGCCGCTGGAGGGTTACCGGTCGGAGAGGATTTGCTGTCATGTGCCCGGCGTGAGCTCAGTGAGGAAGCCGGTATTGGGGTAAATTTGTCTTGCCAACTTGATCGTGTGGGTCGTGTTACCACTGCGCGTTTGGAGCCACAAGGTTGGCACCATGAAACGCTATGGGTTTATAACCTGATGGTGCCCAATGGGGTTGTGCCACAAAACACAGACGGTGAAGTCAGCGAATTCATGTGCCTCAGTCCCAGTCAAGTGATGGATCGCATCCATGGCAATGATTTTTCAAAAGATGCGGCATGCGTGATTGCCACCGCTGTTCTGCAAGATCAGTACTTTTCTGGGACGATCATGTCCTGAGGAACAGGGGAGCGAATGTAATCGGGATTTCGAACCCTGGCAGGTAAAGAAATTTCGGGGTGTGCCACTTCCTGGTAATCGAACTGGCTCAGCAGGTGATCGATGCAATTGAGTCGAGCTCTTTTTTTGTCGACTGCTTGAACCACCCACCAAGGGGCTTCAGGAATGTGCGTGCGCTCGATCATGGTTTCTTTGGCGCGGGTGTAGTCTTCCCAGCGGCGCCGACTCTCCAAATCCATGGGGCTCAATTTCCATTGTTTCAATGGATCGTGAATGCGTCCCAAAAAGCGCGCATGTTGCTCATCATCGGTGATGGAAAACCAATACTTCAACAGCGTGATTCCGCTTCGAATGAGCATCTTTTCAAATTCAGGAACTGAACGAAAAAACTCTTCGTACTCTTGTTCGGTGCAAAATCCCATCACCCTTTCAACACCCGCCCGGTTGTACCAACTGCGATCAAACAACACAATTTCTCCGGCGGCAGGCAAATGGGCGACGTATCGCTGGAAATACCACTGGGTTCTTTCGCGGTCATTGGGGGCAGGTAAAGCGGTCACCCTGCACACTCTTGGGTTGAGCCTTTGGGTGATTCGTTTGATCACACCGCCCTTGCCCGCGGCATCTCGACCCTCGAACAAAATGACCACTTTTTGTTTATGAGCGACAACCCAGTCTTGTAACTTGACCAACTCGCCTTGCAGCCGCAGTAGCTCGCGAAAGTATTTGACGCGATTATGTTTTTCCTGATCTATTGACTCAGGGTCTTGTCCGTTGACCCCGTCTTCCATTGCCATCTCCAATTCCTCGTCAATCGAGTCCAGAAGGTCTTCTCTGATTTTGCGCAGTTGTTCTGCATCCATCGTCGGTCGATCGCTCATGTCACACTCCTTTGATGGAAATGATTGACGCTGCATGTGTCCAGTTCATGACAGATGTCATGCCCCCTTCATGAATCCAATATAAAGTCAAATGACTATCAAATATTGATGTGATGCGTTTTTGTAAAAATACTATCTTTTTAACCACCATTGTGATGTTCATGTGCACACTTTCGGGTTGTGCATTTCGACCTTTCGTGGCGAATCAGGTGGCCGATGCCCTGGCCAGCACTGGGCAAATTGAGGAAGAGGATGTGGTTTTGGCCCGTGAAGCCAGCGCCTTTTACCTCAAGTTATCCGAATCCGTGTTGCGAGAAACACCAGCCAATTTGAAATTGGCTGAAGTTGTTGCTGCAGGCTTTACCCAGTATGCCTATGCGTTCGTGTCTTTTGAAGCTGACCAGTTGCAAACCCAGGACGCCAAAGCGGCCCACAGAATGCGGCAAAGAGCGGGACGCCTCTACCACAGGGCTTTTGTCCATGCCATGACGGCGCTTGAAAAAACATCGCCTGGATTCAGAGCTGCTTTGAACCGTTCCCAATCAGACAGCGTCTTGATTTTGAAGCCCGAGCAAATCGGTGTAGCCCATTGGGCGGCTGCCGCTTGGGGGGGCTTGATTTCCGTGTCCAAGGATGACCCTGATAAAGTGGCAGATCTTCCCCTGGCAATGGAGTTGGCCAAGTTGGCTTGGGAATTGAAACCAGATCATGCTGTCGGTGGGCTGACGAGCTTGATGGGGACCTTTGAAGCGGCAAAGCCTGGCGGTTCGCTGACCCACGCTGAAAAATTCTTTGACCTTGCCATTGTGCAAAGCAAAGGCCAAATCGCTGGCCCTTGGGTGGCCAAAGCGGAAAGTGTTGCATTGGCCAGGTCAGATCAAGAGAGTTTTGAAAAGTGGCTGCGGCAAGCGATCAAAGTCAGTGAGGAACACCGCAGTTTAGAAAACGAAATCATGCGGGCCCGTGCCTTGTGGTTGCTCGAAAAGGTTGATGAATTATTTTGAAAGCTTCAAATGCGGGTTCAATCCATAAAATTTTTCTTCGCCATTTGCTTGGGCTTTCTGTGCGGTTCATCGGCTTGGGGGTATGACAAGCCATTTCGCCTTGGAACCCTGGCACCCAAAAACTCTCTGTATCACCGCCAGCTTTTGGAAATCGGTGAGGCATGGCGAACTGCCCAAGGTGGTAATGCGAAGTTTGTGGTGTTTCCAGATG
>RFNL01000112.1 GCA_009927195.1 Betaproteobacteria bacterium
GGGTGTACCGCAAATATCCAATATCAGCTGGGTGATGCGCTCAATGTGATTGACCGTGTGCTCGGGGTCTACGCCACGTTCAAAACGGTGACCTGCATCGGTGGAAAAGTTAAAACGACGTGAACGGCCGGCAACGGCCTTGGGCCACCAAAAAGCAGCTTCTATGTAAATGTGGCGGGTTTCGTCACTGACAGCTGTGGCATCGCCACCCATGATGCCAGCCAGAGACTCGACTTGATGGTCATCAGCCAAGACGCCCACATTCTCATCGACCTCAACCGTTTGGCCATTGAGCAATTTAATGCTTTCGCCTTTGCGCCCCCAGCGCACCTGCAACCCACCCTTGATTTTTTCCAGGTCAAAAATATGGGTGGGCTGACCCGACTCAAACATCACGTAGTTGGAGATATCGACCAAAGGGTTGACACTGCGCTGCCCACAACGTGACAGTCGCTCCACCATCCAAGCAGGGGTTTTCGCGCGGGGGTTTAGGTTGCGCACGACCCGCCCTGAAAAACGGCCACACAAATCAGTGGCCATGACCTCCACGGGCAACACATGATCAGTGGTGCAAGGCACAGCAGGGTAAATCGGGGCGTTGAACACTGAACCCGTCAAAGCAGAAAGCTCGCGGGCGACCCCTTTAACACTCAAGCAATGGGCCAAATTGGGCGTCAATTTGAGGGTGAAAATCACATCATCGAGCTGAAGATGCTGGCGTATATCTTCTCCTAAGCCAGCCCCTGCATCCAATTCCAAGAGTCCGCCATGGTCATCGTTGAGTTGCAGTTCCCGCGACGAGCACAACATACCCTGGCTTTGCACGCCCCTGATTTGCCCCAACTGGATGGCAAAGGGCTGACCGTCCTCTGCCGTGGGCGGTAGCAATGCACCCACCAATGCGCAAGGCACTTTGATGCCTGAGCGTGCATTGGGGGCACCACAAACAATGCTCAATGTTTGGGCTTGTCCCACATCAACTTGGCAAATGCGTAAACGATCGGCATTGGGGTGGGGCTGTGCATCCACAATCAAACCCACCACCACTTTCGAAAAGGGGGGGGCCACCGAACGCATGTCCTCCACCTCTAATCCCGCCATGGTCAAGGTGTCGGCCAATGCCTGGGAACTCAATGGCGGGTTGCAAAACTCGCGCAACCATGGCTCAGGAAATTGCATATGTCGTCAAAGTTTTAACGGAATTGGCTCAGGAAACGAATGTCACCGTCAAAGAACAGGCGCAGATCATTGACGCCATAACGCAACATGGTCAATCGATCGGGTCCCATGCCAAAGGCAAAACCCATGTAATGCTCAGGATCTAGGCCCATGTTTCGAATCACCTGAGGGTGTACCTGCCCAGAGCCTGCGACCTCCAACCAACGCCCGGCCAATGGACCGCTGGGAAATTGAATGTCAATTTCAGCACTGGGCTCGGTGAAGGGGAAGAAGCTGGGTCGAAAACGCAAAGCCAGCTCGGATGCCTCGAAAAAAGTACGGCAAAAGTCGGTGAACACCACTTTGAGATCTTTGAAGCTGATATTTTGTCCAATCCACAAGCCCTCGCATTGATGAAACATCGGGCTGTGGGTGGCATCGCTGTCCACCCGATAGGTTCGGCCCGGTGCTATCACCCGAATTTCAGGCATGGCCTGCCCTGCGTCGAGCAAGGGCTGATGTCTTTTGACATGGCTCAGCGCATACCGAATTTGCATCGGGCTGGTGTGCGTCCTCAGCAGGTAACCGCCTTCCACGTAAAACGTGTCATGCATGGACCTGGCCGGATGATCTTGCGGGGTATTGAGAGCGGTGAAGTTGTACCAGTCAGATTCAATTTCTGGCCCCTGTGCCACCTCAAAGCCCATGGAATCAAAAATTTGCTCGATGCGCTCCAAGGTCAGACTGACTGGGTGCAAACCACCCATGGGTCGCAAACGCCCCGGCAAAGTGACATCCAAAGCCTGCGCCTTGAGTTGGATGGACAAGGCTTCATCAGCCAGTGCTTGCCTGCGTTGCGCCAAGGCGGTTTCAATCGCTTGTTTGACCTGATTGATCGCTGCGCCTTTGGATTTTTTAACCTCAGGCGATAGGCTTGCAAGCCCCTTCAATAGTTCAGTGACGCGTCCCGTTCTGCCCAAAAATTGGGCCTTGGCATTTTCCAAATCAGCCAGGCTGTGCGATGCTGCAAAAGCCGAATGCGCATCCACCACCAAAGCATTCAGATCGTTCATTTGAGCGCGGGTGTGTTAATGGGATCATCAGCCATGCAATGGCGTCAGGCTCAAGAGACAGGCCTGGCACACCTGAGAGCCGGGTGTGCCAGGACGCAGGGTCAAGCAGCTAACTTGGCTTTGACTTGATCAACAATGTGACCAAAGGCAGCTTTGTCATGCACGGCCAAATCGGCCAACATTTTGCGATCGATCTCAATCGCTGCCTTTTTGAGCCCATTGGCAAATTGACTGTAAGTCAAACCCAATTCACGGGCAGCGGCATTGATACGCGCGATCCACAATTGGCGGAACACACGCTTTTTGGCGCGGCGATCTCGGTAGGCATATTGCCCGGCTTTCATCACCGCTTCTTTGGCGATGCGAAACACATTACCGCGGCGACCACGGAATCCTTTGGCTTGGGCCAGAACTTTCTTATGACGGGCGCGTGCCGTCACTCCACGTTTTACGCGAGGCATTTGGTGACTCCTTGTTCGTCAGATCACAACCCAGCAAAGGGCAACATTTGGGCCATGTGACCCATATTGGTCTCATGGACTGCGACCGCACCACGCAAGTGGCGCTTGTTTTTGGTGGTCTTCTTGGTCAGGATGTGACGCTTGAAGGCTTGACCGCGCTTGACGGTACCACCAGGACGAACGCGAAAGCGCTTTTTGGCGCTGCTTTTGGTTTTCATTTTGGGCATGGGTATGCTCCTTTTCTTATTGTGCTCGTGAGGCGTTTGCAACCTTCGCAAACTTGATGGCCCCGAGCCACTTGTGCATCCCCAACCTGGGTCAGGGATGGGCTGACAAAATCGGAAAGCGACCGATCCCGTCAGATTCAGGCAGAGACTGCCGCAGCTATCTCCATAGTGGGTTTGGCAACGCCGCCCACTTTTTTCTTGCCCGGCGCGATCATCATAATCATCTGCCGGCCCTCCAATTTGGGGAACTGTTCAACCACAATCAGGTCAGCCAATTCATCCCGAATTCTTTGCAACAAGGCCATTCCGATTTCTTGGTGGGTGATTTCACGCCCCCTGAAACGCAAAGTGATCTTGCATTTATCGCCTTCTGCCAAAAACCGCTTGATATTTCTCAACTTGATGTTGTAGTCACCATCATCGGTACCTGGTCTGAACTTGATCTCTTTGACCTCAATGATCTTTTGCTTGGACTTGGCTTCTGCGGCCTTTTTTTGCTCTTGGTATTTGAACTTGCCGTAATCCATCAATCGACAGACAGGTGGCACAGCCGTGGATGCAATTTCAACCAAATCAACGTCCAGGTCACCCGCCATTCGCAAGGCCTCCATCAGACTCACAATGCCCAAAGGCTCGTTGTCCGGTCCACTCAAGCGGACCTCTGGTGCCATGATTTCCCGGTTCAACCGGTGCTTGCGCTCTTCGCGATGGCGGCGATCTCTAAATTCAGTAGCGATGGTTTGTATCCTTTAAAAAAATCCATCTGAAAACAAATGGCAAACAACCGTCCAATGCAACACACCCAGTCGCCATTTCCAAGAAATCAGCTTTTGTGGGTGACGTCCGTGGAAAGCATTTGAACAAATGAATCCAGGGACATCACGCCGAGGTCTTTGTGACCTCGGGCGCGCACCGCAACGGCACCTGCAGCCTTCTCCTTATCACCAACGACCAGGATGTAAGGGTGCTTTTGCATGGAATGCTCTCGTATTTTATAGGTAATTTTCTCGTTCCTCAGATCTGCTGCCACCCTGAAGCCCAGATCCTTCAACCTTTTAACGACACTTTCGACATAATCTGCCTGCCCATCGGTGATATTGAGCACACTGACTTGAACGGGCGCGAGCCAAATCGGTAAAGCACCAGCGTGTTCTTCTATCAAAATGCCAATGAAGCGCTCGAGACTGCCCACAATGGCCCGGTGCAACATCACAGGCCGCTGCCGCCCGCCATCTTCGGCCACAAATTCGGCGTCCAATCGTTCGGGCATGTTGGGATCAACCTGAATCGTTCCACATTGCCACTCTCGACCCAGTGCGTCCTTCAAGGTGTACTCAATTTTGGGGCCATAAAAAGCGCCTTCCCCGGGCAAGTATTCAAACGCACATCCAGAGGCCTTGAGGCCCTCTGCCAGGGCATGCTCCGCTTGATCCCAACTTTCTTCGGTGCCTATTCTCTGTGCAGGTCGCGTCGACAAACGGTAGAGAATTTTCGTGAACCCGAAATCTCGGTAGACTTTTTGCAGCAAGGTGGTGAAAGCCATGACCTCTGACTGGATTTGCGAATTTGTGCAAAAAATATGGCCGTCGTCCTGGGTAAACGCCCGTACACGCATGATGCCGTGCAAGCCCCCCGTGGGTTCATTGCGGTGGCACTGCCCAAATTCACCCAACCGCAGTGGCAAATCGCGGTAACTTTTGATGCCTTGTTTGAAAATCAAAATGTGCCCGGGACAATTCATGGGTTTCAAAGCATAGTCGCGCTTTTCGGACTCCGTGACAAACATGTTTTCACGATACTTGTCCCAGTGACCCGTTTTTTCCCATAGGTGTTGGTCCAAAATTTGAGGTCCCTTGACCTCTTGGTAGCCGTTATCGCGATAAACACGCCGCATGTATTGCTCCACCTCTTGCCACAGGACCCATCCTTTGGGATGCCAAAAGACGGTTCCCGGCGAGTGCTCATCAATGTGGAACAAATCAAGCTCGCGCCCTAACTTTCTGTGGTCACGCTTCTCAGCCTCTTCCAAAATCGTGAGGTAATTGGCCAAGTCCTCTTTGCTGGCCCAAGCAGTACCATAAATGCGTTGCAGCATTTCATTGCGGTGATCTCCGCGCCAATAGGCCCCCGCGACTTTCATCAGCTTAAAGTGTTTGAGCTTGCCCGTGCTGGGCACGTGAGGCCCCCGACACAAATCCTCAAAAGCCCCTTCACGGTACAAACTGACCTCTTGATCGGCGGGAATTCTGGCGATGATTTCAGCCTTGTAATGTTCGCCCATCGCTTTAAAGTGGTTGACCGCCTCGTTACGTGGCAACGTGCGTCGAACGACGGCCTCATCCAAATCGGCCAAAGCAGTCATTTTCTTTTCGATGGCGATCAAGTCCTCCGGCGTGAAAGGCCGATGGTAGGAAAAATCATAGTAAAAACCATTTTCAATCACAGGTCCAATGGTGACTTGCGCATCGGGAAACAGTGTCTTCACCGCATATGCCAGCAAATGCGCCGTGGAATGGCGAATCACCTCCAATCCATCGGCATCTTTGGCCGTGACAATCGACAAGTGTGCATTGCCAGATATCACATGACTGGTATCCACCAACTTGCCATCCACTTTCGCGGCCAAAGCGGCCTTGGCAAGGCCAGCGCCAATAGAAGTTGCCACCTCGGCCACGGTCACGGCTGTCGCAAAGTCTCTGATGGAACCGTCTGGCAGGGAAATCTGGGGCATGGCTTACTTGGCGCAGTTCGATGAAATAAACAAAACAAGCGCGGTTTTGGCCGCGCTGGAATGTTGATTTTCACATAAAAAAAGCCCGCGAACGGGCTTTTAAATGCTGGTTGTTCTTTGAGTGGGGGTTACCAACAGGCTCAATGGAACTGCTCTTCTTCGGTAGACCCCGTCAGTGCAGTGACACTGGACTTTCCACCTTGAATCACGGTGGTGACGTCGTCAAAGTAGCCTGTGCCCACCTCTTGTTGATGAGACACAAAAGAGTACCCACGCTCACGCGCAGCAAACTCCGGCTCTTGCACTTTCTCCACATAGGCTGACATGCCGCGTTGGGCGTAATCCTGCGCCAAATCGAACATGTTGAACCACATCGAATGGATACCGGCCAAGGTGATGAACTGGTATTTGTAACCCATCGCACCCAGCTCACGTTGAAATTTGGCGATGGTCGCATCGTCCAGATTTTTCTTCCAGTTGAAAGATGGCGAACAGTTATAAGCCAGCATTTTTCCTGGATGAACTTTGTGCACCGCCTCTGCAAATTGGCGTGCAAACTCCAAGTCGGGGGTGCCTGTTTCACACCACACCAAATCGGCGTAATATGCATATGCCACCGCACGAGAAACTGCCTGGGCCATGCCTTTACGGGTTTTGTAAAACCCTTCAGCGGTGCGCTCGCCGGTCAAAAACGGCTTGTCGTTTTCATCGTAGTCACTGGTCAACAGGTCAGCCGCCTCTGCATCGGTGCGGGCAATCACCAAAGTCGGCGTGCCACAAACATCGGCTGCCATTCGGGCACTGATCAGTTTTTGCACAGCCTCAGTGGTGGGTACAAGCACCTTACCGCCCATGTGGCCACACTTTTTCACTGAAGCCAGTTGATCTTCAAAATGAACACCGGCAGCGCCAGCACGAATCATGGCTTTCATCAACTCAAAACCATTCAAAACACCACCGAATCCTGCCTCAGCATCGGCCACAATGGGTGCGAAATAATCGATGTAGCCATCTTGACCTGGGTTAAGCCCTTTTGACCATTGAATTTCGTCGGCACGGCGAAATGTGTTGTTGATGCGCCCTACCACACCAGGCACCGAGTCCACAGGGTACAACGACTGATCTGGGTACATGCTCGAGTAGCTATTGTTGTCGGCCGCGACTTGCCATCCCGACAGATATATGGCCTTAATGCCAGCTTTGACCTGTTGCATGGCCTGCCCGCCCGTCAATGCACCCAGGCAATTCACGTAGGGTTCTTGTTGCAGCAAATCAATCAGTTTTTCGGCACCACGGCGGGCCAAGGTGTACTCGATCGGGAAACTGCCGCGCAAGCGCACCACGTCCGCAGGGCTGTACCCGCGCTTGATACCCTTCCAACGCGGATTGGTCGCCCAATCCTTCTCCAGTGCAGAAATTTGTTGTTCGCGGCTGAGTTGCTCTGTCAGTGTTTGAGGCATGATTTCCCTTTCGATGTGGATAAGACTGCGATTGCAGAACCCACAGTCTAAGTCTTATATAAGACTATTGATCATCTTATGTCTTATATAAGATAATATTTTTTTCTTTTAAAATCAGTTATTTAAAAATATTTTTCGCAATAAGAAAATATATATCTCACAATGGAAAATCCCGATCGCCATGGCACTGAGGTTATTTCATAATAAGAAATATTGTTTTGCAAAAATGAAATGCGATGGTGCTTCGCCCGGCGACCACACAGCCCAAGCCCTGATCGATTGATCACTTCGCACTTGGGGGACATCAAGCTCGGCCAACAGGTGAAAAACCAGCCAGAAAAAAACCACAAATATGAGTGAAAAAACCCGTTTTCCCTTGGAAAAGGGTTTTTTCTCCTATAGGATTCGATTGCCGGTGGAGACACCGTTTCCACCGGTGATTTTTCACTCTCTAATACAAGGAAACTGAATCATGGCAACTGCAAAAAAAGCCCCGGCCAAAAAAGCTGCAAAAAAAGCAGCTCCCGCCAAGAAAGCCGCTGCAAAGAAAGCACCGGCCAAAAAAGTAGTGGCGAAAAAAGCCCCTGCCAAAAAAGCGCCTGCTAAAAAGGTAGTGGCCAAAAAAGCCCCCGCCAAAAAAGCAGCGGCGAAAAAAGCACCGGCCAAAAAACGCACCCCCAATGCAGCCTTCATGCGTGCGATGACACCCAGCGCCGCCTTGGCCGCAGTGGTTGGCGCCTCTCCCCTGCCCCGCACAGAGGTGGTCAGCAAGATGTGGACTTACATCAAGAAGCACGGCTTGCAAGACAAGGTTAACAAGCGCAATATCAACGCCGATGACAAGTTGCGTGCCGTTTTTGGCAAAGCACAAGTCACCATGTTTGAATTGGCCAGTTTGATTGGCAAGCACTTGAAGTAAAGCCCGATCCCCTCAATAAGGCCGCGCAAGCGGCCTTATTTATTGGGGTGGGGCCATTGCTGCAAGACCTTAACCATCACCATGCCGGTGATATCAAGATCACTATGCGCCAGCACTTTGACGTTGCACAGCCGCGTCGCGAATGGCCGCTAAAGTGACCCGTGTGGTGATCACCTCAGGGTCCAGAATCACCTCAATCAACGTGCCACCTGCATGGCCCAGAGCGGCTGTGAGGGCTGGTTCAAATTGTTCTGTTCGATCAATCCGCACACCCGCATAACCATAGGCTTGGGCCAAGGCCACGAAATTTGGGTTGCGCAAACCAGACCCGCTCTCGTTGTGCGGATACTCACGCTCTTGATGCATGCGGATGGTTCCGTACATGCCGTTGTTGAGCAACACAATGATGGTCTTACCGCCAAACTGCACCGCAGTGGCCAGCTCTTGACCATTCATCAGAAAGTCACCATCACCGGCAATGGTCAAAACCGTCCGACCCGTCATGATGCTTGCCCCGATACCAGCTGGCACACCATAACCCATGGCCCCCGATGTGGGGGCGAGTTGTGTTTTATGCCCTTTGGCCATGCCGTGGTGGCGGTGAAATCGATGCATCCAGCTGGCGAAATTCCCCGCACCATTGGTGTAAATGGCGTCGCTGGGCAAGTGGCGATCGATGCATTCGATGATGGCCGGCATGTCAATCAACCCTGGCAAGGGCTGTGGTTTGAGATTGGCCAGGTAATCGGCGTTGGCCGACAGGGCCCATGCTTCCCAAGGCAATTCGTTCGGGGGGCTGAGCACCTCCAAGGCCCGGGCTGCAGCATTCATGGTGGCATGGATGGCCAAATCTGCTTGATAAACCCGGTTGAGCTCTTCAGCGCCTCCGTGAATGTGCACCAACTTTTGTTTGGGCTTGGGCGCCCTCACCAAGACGTAACCACCCGTGGTCATCTCACCCAAGCGCGGGCCCATCGCAATGATGAGGTCACTTTCATCGATGCGCCGGGCCAAAGCGGGGCTGATGCCAATCCCCACATCGCCGGCATACAAAGGGTGGTGGTTATCGAAAGTGTCTTGAAATCGAAAGGCATTGCCAACCGGCAGCTTCCAAGCCTGGGCAAACCTTTGCAAGGCCTGTGCGGCCTGCGGAGTCCAGCCGCCGCCACCTGCGATCACCAAAGGCCTGTGGGCGGCCAGCAACATCTCGCGCAATTGCCTCAAAGAGCCCGGACTGCACCAAGCCTCAATGGGATCAACCCTTGGCAAGGGTCGGGCTGATACCCTTTGGGTCAACATGTCCTCAGGTAAGACCAGGACCACGGGGCCAGGTCTACCGTTCATCGCCATGGCGAACGCACGCGCAACGTATTCGGGCAAACGCTGTGGATCGTCCACCCGCTCCACGCGTTTGGCCAGACCTTTTGTGTTGGGCCCAAAAAAGCTGTTGTAGTCGACTTCTTGGAAAGCCTCTCGGTCACGAAAATCACTGCCGACATCGCCCACAAACAAAATCATGGGTGTGCTGTCCTGAAACGCCGTGTGCACCCCAATCGATGCATTGGTGGCGCCCGGCCCTCGGGTGACAAAACAAATGCCTGGACGCCCCGTCAATTTGCCTTGGGCCTCGGCCATGAAAGCCGCTCCACCCTCTTGGCGGTTGGTGATGAAGGTGATGTGTTCCTTGTAGGCATGGAAACCATCCAGAACCGCCAAATAGCTCTCACCGGGTACGCCAAACACATGAGTCACTCCTTGCGCCACCAAGCACTCCACCAACAAGTGACCTGCCAATTGCTGCTGATTGCCATCGTCATCTTTTCGGATACCCCATATTCAACGGCTCCTACACCGAAGTTTCTTCTTGACGGCCCACCACCAAGGCCAATGCAGCGCTGACCACCAAGGTCAATGCAACCCCCATCAAGGTGGCGGCATACCAACCGTGGTCCATGAATACACCAAACATCGCAGGGGCAATGGCAAAGCCGACATCCATGCCCGAGTAAACCATGCCATAGACACGACCCGTCGCACCTTTAGGCGTGGCTTTCTTGATCATCAAGTCCCGCGATGGCCCCCCCACACCAGCGGCAAAACCAGTCACCGCCAGCGCCAACATACTGCCCTCAGGACCAAGCCAACCGGACGCGCACAAAATAAGCAGCATGGCCGCGCTCAACATGCTCCAAGACACCACCCGTTGGGTATGCTGGGCAAAAGTTGCCGCCATGAAACCCCCTGCCAACATCCCCACCGCGGCACACACCAAATAAGCCGTCAAGGTGTTGGTGGCCGAACTGAAACTGACCCCATACAGCGACTGCAAAATGGACACCGAGAAACTTTGTATCACTGCCAGGGTCATGGTGGAAAAAACAAAGAAACCAAAACACCACCAAACCACGGGCAAACGCAAGAAATCCAAACTCGTGCTGGCATGGTGCGCATTTGGCCGGGTTGGAGCGGGTTTTTCCTGTGGCAAGGTGTGCAAGTGAAAGCGCTGATGCACACACAGCCCCAGCAAAGCGACAAACACCAATGCGGCGCAGGCATAAGCCGTTCGCCAATCGCTCAAAGTCGCAATGCCCACCATGAAAGTGGGTGCGGCTGCCCAACCCAAATTGCCTGTCAATCCGTGCGCGCTAAAGGCATAACCCAGTCGTTTTTCAGAAACCCGATGGTTCAAGATGGTGAAGTCCACCGGGTGAAAGGTGCAATTGCCCAAACCAAACAACACCGCCGAACACAGCAATCCCACATAACCTTGGGCTTGGGTCACACAGACACATGCCAAAGCCAAAACCGCCAAAGATGCGTACAAAACAGGCCGAGCACCGAATTGATCGACCCAAAACCCGGCCATGGCCTGGCCCACGCCTGAGACCACAAAAAACACCGACATCAACAAACCCAATTGCGCATAGCTCAGGCCAAAGTCTTGCATAAAGGCGGGGAACATCAGGGGCAATAAGAGGTGAGAAAAGTGCGAGCTGGCATGAACCAAACCCACCAGCCCCATCACCCAAGCATCGCGTTTGAATGGCGAAGCTTGAACCGCATCAAAGGTGTTCATCATTGTCTTTTACTTGTTGGCGGCGCCAGAAGCTTGGATGACCGCGGCCAGGCGTTCGGTATCCTTGCGGATGCGCGCTTCAAATTGCGTTGTGCTAGCGCCTCCAACGGATCCACCGGCAACTTGAATCACCTCAATCACGGATGGATCATTCAATGCCTTAAGAGTTTCAGCGTGTAACCGCATCACCACGTCCGCGGGCGTTTTGGCGGGCGCCAACAAGCCAAACCAACCCACCAACTCAAAATCCGGGATGCCCAATGCCTCTGCAACTGTGGGCACCTCCGGCAACAGCGCGCTTCGCCTGGCAGAGGTGACCGCCAAAGCCTTGAGCTTGCCTGACTTCACATGCTGCAATGCCACCGGCAAATTCACAAAGCCCACTTGCAAAATACCGCCCAGGTGGTCAACCACCGCTTGGGCATTGCCCTGATAGGACACGTGGGTGATTTTTGCCCCCGTTTTCACCCACAACAGTTCTGCTGACAGGTATCCCGAGCTGCCCACACCCGGCGTGCCGTGGTTGAACACACCGGGCTGGGCCTTGATCAGTTGAACCAGTTCGCGCATATTGTTGGCCTGCACACTGGGGTGAACAGTGACCACATTGAGCATTTCGGCCACCTCAATGATGGGCGATAAGTCCTTGCTGGGGTTGAATGGCAAGTTGGCAAACAGCAGAGGGTTGGTGGCCAGCGTGATCCCGTTGATCAGCAAGGTATGCCCGTCGGGGGCAGCCTTGGCCACAAAGTCTGTGCCGATATTGGTAGCGGCCCCTGGTTTGTACTCAACAACCACAGGTTTGCCCAAACTCTCTTGCAATTTATGGGCAATGGCACGGGCAAAGATATCCGAGGTCCCTCCAGGTGTCGCAGGGACGATGATTTTCACCGGCTTGGTGGGGAAAACCGTTTGTGTCCAAGCCACTGCTCCGGATAGGCCAAGCAAAAGACCCAACAATACCCACCGCTTCAAAGTCAGTTTGCGCATGTCCACACCGGTTGATTCGATAAAAAAGCCCTGATTCGCACCAGGGCCTCATTCGCATCAGTTTATCCGCAACCCAGGCCCCACCGCCAGACCCGTGAAATCAATGCACTGACTGAGGATCTTGGGGCTGATCTTGCGGCGAAAACCTGAACTCTCCAGGGAAACGCACCGGGTCCACAGAGATGGCTACTGTCTGCTGTGGCAAAAATTTTCCCTCCAACAAAAGCTTGGACAAGGGGTTTTCAATGCGCTGCTGGATGGCCCTTTTCAAAGGCCTGGCGCCATAAATCGGGTCAAAACCCACCTTGGCCAATTCGGCCAAAGCGGCCGCCGACACATTCAGGTGCAAGTCCATCAGCGCCAAGCGCTTTGACAAGAAGTCCAACTGAATTTGCGCGATGCGGGTGATGTGGTTGGCATCCAGAGGATGGAAAACCACGGTCTCGTCAATGCGGTTGAGAAACTCTGGCCTGAAATGGTTTTTCAACTCATCCCAAACAACATCTTTGAGGTCTGCATGGTCTCGACCCACCATGCCTTGGATCATGGCTGAGCCGATGTTGGAGGTCATCACGATCACGCAGTTTTTGAAGTCAACGGTACGCCCTTGCCCATCGGTCAATCGGCCATCGTCGAGTACCTGCAACAACACATTGAAAACATCCGGATGGGCCTTTTCAATTTCATCCAGCAAGATCACGCTATAGGGCTTGCGACGGACGGCTTCGGTCAGATAACCACCTTCGTCGTAGCCCACATAGCCCGGTGGTGCGCCAATCATGCGGCTTACCGAGTGCTTTTCCATGAATTCACTCATGTCGATGCGAATCAGGTGGTCTTCACTGTCAAACAAGAACGCCGCCAAGGCTTTGCACAGCTCGGTTTTACCAACGCCTGTGGGGCCCAAAAACAAAAACGAACCGGTCGGCCGGTTGGGGTCGCCCAATCCGGCACGGGAGCGGCGGATGGCATTGGCCACCGCAGAAATCCCTTCGGTTTGACCGACAACCCGTTGCTGCAAACGGTCCTCCATCAGCAGCAATTTATCGCGCTCACCTTGCATGAGTTTGGCGACCGGGATCCCTGTGGCACGCGCCACCACCTCAGCAATTTCTTCCGCGCCGACCAGTGTGCGAAGCAAGCGGGGTTGACCACTGTCACTGGACTTTTTCGCTTCTTTGGCCTGCGCTTCTTTGAGCCGCTTTTCCAACTCTGGCAACTTGCCATACTGCAGTTCTGCAACCTGGTTGAATTCGCCTTTGCGGGTGAGTTCATCGATGCGGAAACGCACTCGATCGATCTCTTCTTTGATCAAGGCGCTGCCCTGGGCATTGGACTTTTCAGACTTCCAAATTTCTTCCAAGTCGGCGTACTCTTTGCTGAGCTTGACCACCTCCTCTTCCAGCAAGGCCAGTCGTTTTTGAGAGGCATCGTCCTTTTCTTTTCGGACGGCTTCGCGCTCAATTTTGAGTTGAATCAGTCGGCGATCCAACTTGTCCATCACCTCGGGCTTGGAGTCGATTTCTATTTTGACCTTGGCCGCCGCTTCGTCAATCAGGTCAATGGCTTTGTCTGGCAAGAACCGGTCTGTGATGTAGCGGTGGGACAATTCGGCCGCAGCCACAATGGCCGGATCGGTGATCTCCACCCCGTGGTGCACTTCGTAGCGCTCCTGCAAGCCACGCAAAATAGCAATGGTGGCCTCCACAGTGGGCTCTCCAACTATGATTTTTTGGAAGCGACGCTCCAATGCGGCGTCTTTTTCAATGAACTTGCGGTATTCGTCCAACGTCGTGGCACCCACGCAATGCAATTCACCACGGGCCAAAGCGGGCTTGAGCATGTTGCCTGCATCCATGGCTCCTTCGGCCTTGCCAGCGCCCACCATGGTGTGCAACTCATCGATGAAGACGATGTTTTGGCCCTCATCCTGCGCCAGTTCTTTGAGCACCGACTTGAGCCGTTCTTCGAACTCACCCCTGAACTTGGCACCCGCCAACAAAGAGGCCATATCCAACGACAGCACCCGCTTTCCCTTGAGCGAGTCGGGAACTTCACCAGCCACGATGCGCTGGGCCAAGCCTTCGACAATGGCGGTTTTGCCCACGCCGGGTTCGCCAATCAGAACGGGGTTGTTTTTGCTGCGTCTTTGCAAAACCTGAATGGCGCGTCGAATTTCATCGTCGCGGCCAATCACCGGGTCGAGCTTGCCTGACTTGGCGCGCTCGGTGAGATCGACGCAATACTTTTTGAGCGACTCACGCTGGCCTTCCGCGTCGGCGCTTTGCACAGGTGCGCCCCCGCGTACGGCATCAATGGCGGCTTCTAAACTGGATCTGGCCAAGCCGTGCTTGCGCACCAACTGACCTGCCTCTCCCTTGTGATCGGCCAAAGCCCAGAAGAAAAGTTCGCTGGCGATGTATTGATCCTTGCGCTTGAGGCCTTCTTTCTCGGCGGCTTGAATCAGACCCACCAACTCACGCCCCACTTGGACCTGGTCTTGCCCTTGCACCTGGGGGTAACGGAGCATCAATTGCTGGGCATCTTGCAACAGGGCTGGAACAGCCACACCCGCGCGCATCAACAATGATTGAGGTCCATCGGTTTGTTTGAGCATGGCCGCCATCAAATGAGCCGGCTCTATATAGGCTTGGTCTGCACCCAAAACCAAGGTTTGGGCGTCCGACAAAGCCTCTTGAAATTTGGTGGTCAGTTTATCAACGCGCATGGCAAGGTTTTGAAGAATTGAATATTGGCTAAGCTTGGGTTGATTGCCCTGATTTCAAGCCTTGCAGCCGGTAGCAACAAGGCAGCGCATTGATGCAGATCAGTCTTGAGCTTGCCTGGGCGCATCAATCCCCCAGCGGGCCAGCGCCTCATCGTCGCTGACCCGGGCATCCACCCAACGGGCACCGGCAGGTGTCTGCTCTTTTTTCCAAAACGGCGCTTGGGTTTTGAGGTAATCGATCAAGAACTCACAAGCCTGAAAAGCCTGCCCACGGTGCGCTGAAGTCACCGCCACCCATACGATCTGATCACCCGGCAACAAGTCCCCCACCCGGTGGATGACGCGCGCTGCGCAGATGTCAAACCTTTCGGCCGCCTGCGACAGCATCGACATGATGGCTTTCTCCGTCATCCCAGGGTAGTGCTCCAAAGTCATCCCAGCCACGGCAGAGCCATCGTTTTGGCTGCGAACCGTGCCCAAAAAACTGCAAACCGCACCCACCCGCTCATCCAGGGCGCGTAAATTCATGTGCTCTTGCCCCACGTCAAAGTCCTGGGTTTGAATCGCCACGCTCAAGGAAGGCATGTTCATCCCCCGGTCACAGGCGGGAAAAAGGCCACTTCGTCCCCATCGTTCAGCACAGCGTCTTCGCGACAAGCCAATTGGTTCAGGGCCACACGAATCGCTTTGCCCCCTGCCAAGGCATCATGGTGCTGAGGACTGCGCGCCATCAATTCGCGGCGCAATTGGGCGATGTCCCCCGCCTGGGTCACAACGGCTTCTTGGTCTGTGCCAATCGCCTCTCTGACGGATGCAAAGTAACGCAATGTGATGTTCATGACAAGCCATGTGAAAAGGGCCAATATGCAACCATGTCTCCATGGCGCAAAACTTGGCCAGGTGCGACATCGATCAAACCGTCACCCCATACTACCGAGGTCAATACCCCCGAACTTTGGTTGGGGAACAAATCCAGACCACCATGGGAATTGCGACGCACACGCAGAAATTCGCGGCGCTTATCGGGGCGGGGCCAATCAAAATGAACCGGCAACACATAAGCCGGCGAAGCCGAGGGCGCCATCCCCTGCAGGGCCGATAAAAATGGCCAAACTACGCACAAATAGGTCACAAAACTGGAAACCGGGTTGCCCGGTAATCCCATGAAGTAACAAGTTTTATGGGGGTCTGGCTCGCCAGCGGCATTCAGCCAGCCAAAGGCCAAGGGCTTGCCTGGCTTCATGGCGATTTGCCAGACATTCAACACCCCCAAGGCCTCAACAGCAGGTTTGACGTGGTCTTCCTCTCCGACCGACACACCGCCGCTGCTGACGATCAGATCATGAGTTTGGCTGGCCATGGCCAAGGTGGCCATGGTGGCCTGTTTTTGGTCCGCCACGATGCCCAGATCGCTGACATCGCAACCCGACCGGAGCAACAAGGCCCGCAAAAAAAATCGGTTGGAGTTGTAAATCGCCCCGGGCTTCATGTCAGCAGGGGCCACTGCTCCAGGCATGACCAACTCGTTGCCCGTGGACAGCAAAGCCACCCGCGGTTTGCGCATCACTTTCAAGCGGTGTTTGCCAATGCTGGCGGCCAAGCCCAGCGATGCCGGTTGCAAGCGGGTCCCTTTGGACAAAACCACCGCCCCCTTGGCCACGTCTTCACCGGCACGGCGAATCCACTGACCCGATGCAACCGATTGGTGCAAAACAACTTGGTCGGGCAGCTGGACATCGGTCTGCACATGCTCTTGCATGACCACCGCATCCGCCCCGGGTGGGATGGGGGCACCGGTGAATATGCGCGCCGCTTCTCCGGCTTGCAGCAGCGTGCCGTGGCTGCCAGCTGGTATGCGCTGGGTCACCCGCAAACGCGCCCCGCTGTGGGTGGCGTCGACACTGCGCACGGCATAGCCATCCATGGAGGTATTGTCCATGGCCGGCACAGCGATCTCGGACACGACGTCTTCGGCCAGAACCCGGCCGTCGGCATCCCAGGTGTCGACCGTATCCACCCCTTCCAGGATCTTGACCTGGGCCAAGATGGTGGCAATGGCCACGTCCAAGGGCATCAAGGGTTGGGCGGCTTTGGTCATTTGGCAAACAAAGGGGTTTGATACACAAATCTAGCTTGGTGCTGCAACAACCAGTCGGCCACCATGGGAGCCGCATTCAGGTCGAGCACATCCAGTTGGGTGGGGACTGGCAAGGCCGAGGGCGCATCGGTGGCAATGGCCACAATGAAATCGTCATGGGGGTAACGAACCGCTTTGCCGGTGCTGGGTCGCCAAACCTCCAACTTGAGCAAATCGCTGTCCTTGAAGCCTTCCACCAAGACCCAATCCACCCCGGTATAGAGTTCAGCGATCAAATGGTGTGGGCTCAATGCCGCGGTTTGCTCAAACTGGCGCTGCAATACCAAGCGCCGATCGCTGGCCACCACGACTTCAAATGCGCCTGCTTCACGGTGGCGCCAACTGTCTTTGCCCGGTTGATCCACGTCAAAAGTGTGGTGGGCATGCTTGACCACCGAGACCCGCAAGCCACGCGATTTGAATTGCCCGATGAGTTGTTCCACCAAGCCGGTTTTACCCGCGCCTGACTCGCCGGCAAAGCCGACCACCTTCATGGGGGATGCAAACCGGTCCATCAAGCGGCGTCTGAACAGTGTTGCTCAATAAAGGCTTTGACCTGAGCCACATCGGCTGGCAGCATCGTTACCCGCTGCGGGCGCTGGGACAAATCGGCCAACGCCGCTGGGCAAGGGGGCGGATGGCCCAAAGCCTCGATGATGGTGTCAGCAAACTTGATGGGCAAGGCAGTCTCCAACACCAACATGGGCTCATGCGACTGAAGGTGTTCGCGGGCCACTTTCAAGCCATCGGCCGTGTGGGTATCGATGATTTGTGCAAAGCGCTTGTGGGTGTCTTGGATGGTGCGCAATCGATCCGCATGGGTGCTGCGGCCGCTGTAAAAACCAAAGCGACCTTGCGCCTGTGAAAAAACCGGGTCTTGGCCGATATCGAACCACCCTGAATGCCCCAATTCATCCTGAAACAGTTGCTTCACTCGGGGGGCGTCGCCCTGAAACAAATCAAAAACGAAGCGCTCGAAGTTGCTGGCTTTGGATATGTCCATTGACGGACTGGAGGTCTCAAAGGTTTGTTCACTGGTTCTGAGCTTGTAAACCCCCGTTTTAAAGAACACGTCCAACACATCGTTTTCATTGGTGGCCACCACCAATTTTGCAATGGGCAAACCCATGCAACGCGCCACATGTCCAGCGCACACATTGCCAAAGTTACCACTGGGCACAGTGAAGCTCACCCGCTGTTGGGGCGCAGAGGTGGCCTGGAAATAGCCCGCGAAGTAGTAAACCACCTGGGCCAGCAACCGAGCCCAATTGATCGAGTTGACCGTTCCGATGCGGTACCTGCGTTTGAATGATTGATCGGCCGAAACGGCTTTCACAATGTCTTGGCAGTCGTCAAATACCCCTTGGATGGCGATGTTGTGGATGTTGGGCTCTGGCAGGCTGAACATCTGCGCTTGCTGAAAGGGGCTCATGCGGCCATGGGGACTGGTCATGAACACCTGAACCCCTTTTTTACCGCGCATGGCGTACTCTGCCGCGCTGCCCGTGTCGCCCGATGTGGCCCCCAAAATATTGAGCGCCTCTCCACGCCGGGCCAACTCATACTCAAACAAATGGCCCAACAACTGCATGGCCAAGTCCTTGAAGGCCAAGGTGGGGCCGTTGGACAAAGCCAACACAAACACACCAGGTTCCAATGCGCGCAAGGGCGTTATCGCCGCAGAACCGAAAACCTCTCGGGTATAGGTTTTTTGACACAAGGCGCGCAAATCGTTGTGTGGTATGTCGTCGATGTATAGCGTCAAAATTTCAAAGGCCAACTGGGCATAGCCTTGCTCTGCATAAACCGAACGCAAAACCTGCAACCGATTCGCATCGATTTGCGGATAGGAAACCGGCAAATACAAACCCCCGTCTGGGGCCAAGCCCTCTAACAAAATGTCGCAAAAACGCTTTTGCTCGGGATTGCCTCGGGTAGACACATAGCGCATCAATGGAGCTCTTCTTTGCGGATCCGCACCACTGGCGCAAGCACCGTGTCCAAGTCCTGCATTTGAGCGATCGCTTGGTTCATGGCGGACTCCATGCAGGCATGGGTGAGGATGATCAAGTCGGTTTGGTTCTGTACCTCGCCAGCGGGGCGCTGTAGCACCGCATCGATGCTGATGGCCAATTTCGCCAATATGCCTGTCAGCCGAGCCAGCACCCCCGCTTGATCGGCCACCCTCAAGCGCAGGTAATAACTGGTGACCACGTCTGCCATGGGCAAGACCGGAATATTGCGAATGGCATCGGGTTGAAAGGCCAGGTGAGGTACCCGGTGCAAAGGGTCGGCCGTGTGCAAACGCGTGATATCCACCAAATCGGCAATGACCGAACTCGCGGTGGGCTCGCTGCCTGCCCCTTTGCCATAGTACAAGGTGGTTCCCACTGCGTCGGCTTGCACCATCACAGCGTTCATCGCACCTTCCACGTTGGCGATCAATCGTTTGTTGGGCACCAAACATGGGTGTACCCGCAACTCCACACCCGCAGCGACCCGTTTGGTGATGCCCAACAACTTGATGCGATAGCCCATTTGTTCCGCATAAACGATGTCTTTGGATTCCAGGCGGGTGATGCCCTCCACATGGGCCTTGTCAAACTGCACCCGAATGCCAAAAGCAATGGCCGACATCAGGGTGGCCTTGTGGGCCGCGTCAATGCCTTCAATGTCAAAAGTGGGGTCGGCTTCGGCATAACCCAAGGCCTGGGCTTGCTTCAGTGCCTCGTCAAAAGAAAGGCTTTTATCGCGCATTTCCGACAAAATGAAATTGGTGGTGCCATTGATGATGCCTGCAATCCATTGGATGCGATTGGCGGTCAAGCCTTCGCGCAAGGCTTTGATGATGGGGATACCGCCGGCCACGGCGGCCTCAAAAGCCACCATCACCCCTTTGCGGTGAGCCGCCTCAAAAATCTCGGTGCCATGCACCGCCAGCAAGGCCTTATTGGCGGTGACCACATGTTTACCGGCTTCTATCGCGGCCATGACCAGTTCGCGGGCAATACCGTATCCGCCAATGAGTTCCACCACGATATCGATGTCTGGGTTGGCCAGCACTGCACGCGCATCGCTGACCACCGTCACCAGAGGGCCCACGATGCTGCGGGCACGCTCGGTGTCCAGATCGGCCACCATGGCAATTTCGATGCCACGCCCAGCGCGGCTTTGGATCTCCTCTTGGTTGCGCTGCAGGACCTCAAAGCTTCCTTTGCCCACGGTGCCAATGCCCAACAGGCCCACTTGAATCGGTTTCATGTTGCGTGGCGCTTTCGGTATTGGTTCAAAAATTGAGCGATACGGCCAATGGCCTCGCGCAAATCATCTTCGTGGGGCAGAAAAACAATGCGGAAGTGGTCGGGTGTGGGCCAATTGAAACCCGTGCCCTGCACCAGCAAAACCTTGGTCTCTTGCAACAATTCTTGGATAAAGAGTTGATCGTCCTCGATCGGGTAGATGCGACGGTCAAGTTTGGGGAACATGTACAAAGCCGCGCTGGGTTTGGTGCAACTGACCCCTTCAATCGCCGTGATCAGTTGGTAGGCCAAGTCGCGCTGACGGCGCAAACGCCCACCCTCTTTGACCAAATCCTGAATGCTTTGATAACCGCCCAACGCGGTTTGTATGGCCGACTGACCTGGCACATTGGCGCACAGGCGCATGGACGAGAGCATGTTCAAACCCTCGATGTAGTCTTGGGCGGGCTTTTTATCGCCAGAGACCACCATCCATCCCGCCCGGTAACCACAGGAGCGATAGCTTTTGGACAGGGAATTGAAGGTCAACGTCAACACGTCGGTGGACAAACTGGCGATGGCCGTGTGCTGGTGACCGTCGTACAGCACTTTGTCGTAAACCTCATCGGCAAAAATCACCAAGCCATGCGAACGGGCCAGTTGCA
The DNA here is from genome assembly GCA_009927195.1 of Betaproteobacteria bacterium. Taxonomy (GTDB): domain Bacteria; phylum Pseudomonadota; class Gammaproteobacteria; order Burkholderiales; family Burkholderiaceae_C; genus Limnohabitans. Next base: position 20,865 of record RFNL01000112.1, read on the forward strand.
CAATGCCTTTGAGCAATTCATCGGCATACAAAGCACCCGTGGGATTATTCGGGTTGATCACCACAATGCCTTTGGTATGCGGGGTGATTTTGGCGCGGATATCGTCCAAATTGGGCATCCAACCATTGGCTTCATCGCACAGATAGTGCACCGGGGTACCTCCCGATAAACTCACCGCGGCGGTCCACAAGGGATAATCGGGCGCCGGCAACAGCAGTTCGTCGCCATTGTTGAGCAGGCCATTGGTGGCCATGACTATCAACTCGCTGGCACCATTGCCCAGGTAAATGTCATCCAGAGTGACCCCTTTGATGCCCTGCTGTTGGGTGTAGTGCATGACGGCTTTGCGCGCCGAGAAAATCCCTTTGCTGTCGGAGTATGCTGCAGCGCCGGGCAAATTGCGGATCATGTCCTGCTGGATTTCCTCAGGCGCATCAAAACCAAACACCGCCAAATTGCCGATGTTGAGCTTGATGATTTTTTGGCCTTCCTCCTCCATTTGCCGCGCTCGGTCCAACACTGGCCCGCGAATGTCATAGCAGACATTGGAGAGTTTTTCAGATTTGGCAATGGTTTTCAAAGGTTCTCCCAGGCGCATGGCATGGCTAAACCTATAATTTGACCATATTTCAACCTCTTTCCCCCATGAAACTCCAACCCGATCGCATGGATGTGCAAGCCGTCACTGGCTATGGCGCTGGATGGATTGCCATCAATGGGGAGAAATTTCAGCGCAGCTTGATCATTAGCTCCAAAGGCGATCGTTTCGATTGGCCATGCCAACACCCCCGTGAACTGACCAACGCCCACTTTGAACCGCTGGCCCAGTTGGGGGTGGAAATGTTGATTTTTGGCAGCGGACATCGCCTGCAATTCCCCCCCCCTGAATGCCTGCAAAGCTTGATGCGAATTGGTTTAGGGATAGAAACCATGGACACCCAAGCGGCCTGCCGCACCTACAACATTTTGGCTGGTGAAGGCCGGCATGTGGCTGCGGCCTTGATCGTCGGGCTGGCAGACTGAGGGTGTCGTCTGAGCTGGCGCAAATGGCGTTAAAATCAACGGTTGCGGTACCTGTGCAAAACATGACAGCTGACCGGTTCATGTGTTCCCATGCCGCCGCCCACTGTCTTAAGAGATCTAGAAACCATGGCGATTGTTGTCAACAAACCCCTTCCCGAATTTGAAGCAAATGCCACAGGGGGTATCAAAGTCTCCAACACATCTCATCATGGACAAATGGTGATTTTGTATTTCTACCCGAAAGACAACACCCCCGGCTGCACCACAGAGGCCATGCAATTTCGGGACAAATTCAAAGAATTTTCCAAATCTGGCGCAGTCATTTTTGGAGTTTCTCGCGATAACATGAAGTCCCATGATGACTTCAAGGCCAAACTGGAACTTCCCTTTGAGTTGATTGCGGACACCGAAGAAAAAATGTGTCATATGTTTGGTGTGGTCAAAAACAAAATCATGTACGGCAAAAAAGTCAAAGGCATTGAGCGCAGCACCTTTTTGATCGGTGCCGATGGCTTGCTCAAGCAAGAATGGCGCGGCCTGAAAGTGCCGGGCCACATCGACGAGGTGCTCAAGTCAGTGAAGGCCTTGAAGAAAGCTGAAAAAACCGCATAAGCGGCCGCACCGACCCACGCCCACTGTGCAGTTCAATCACGGTCACCCCTACCTTGAATTTGCCCATCCGCTTGTTCATCATCACAGCAGCCGCCCCAATTTTTGGGCGGCTTTTTCGCTTTAAAAAGCATCACCTCACCTGCCAAAAACAGCTTCACCATGCCGCTACCACCTGCCCCTGGCAAACGCGCCGCTCTGCTCAGCAACGACGACATTGAACGCAAAACCGCACAAACTACTTCCTTGTGGCCAGGTAAGTCAAAAAATCAAAGAGCCACCGCAGCGGCTGACAAGCCCGTCCCGTCGGCCACTGAGGATGTGGTGTTGTACCTGAACAAATCGGCATCGCTTGCAAGCAGACCCCATCCCATTCCTGAGTCGCACCAGCCCTCAATGAGGCCGACCAAAACCAAGAAAAAAAACCCCACAGGGCAGACCAAACTGTTTGTGCTTGACACCAATGTGCTCATGCACGACCCCATGTGTTTGTTCAGGTTTGAGGAACATGATGTTTTCTTGCCCATGATCGTGCTGGAAGAGCTGGATGGGCACAAAAAAGGCATGACCGAAGTGGCCCGCAATGCGCGACAAACCAGTCGCAGTTTGGACAGCCTGGCCGCGAGCCCTGGCTCGGACATGTCAAAGGGCCTGGCACTCAACAGCACAGGCCACAAGGATGTGGGCGGTCGATTGTTTTTCCAAACCAGCAATTTGGATGTGAGCTTGCCCAACAGCCTGCCCCAAGGCAAAGCCGACAACCAAATATTGGGGGTCGTCGAGGCCCTGCGCAAACTGCATTCGCCCAGGGATGTGGTTTTGGTGTCCAAAGACATCAATATGCGGGTCAAGGCCCGGGCTTTGGGTTTGGCTGCCGAGGACTACCAGAACGACAAAACCTTGGAAGACGGGGACTTGCTCTACTCAGGCGCACTTTGCCTGAGCGATGATTTTTGGATCAAACACGCCAAAAACATTGAAAGCTGGCAAAGTGCTGGCCACACGTTCTACCGAATCAGTGGCCCCATCGTCCCGAGCTTGCACATCAACCAGTTTGTGTATTTTGAAGCGCCGGGCGAGCCCAATATGTACGGCCGGGTGACCGAAGTGCGCGGGAAAACCGCCACCTTGAAAACTTTGAAAGACTACACCCACCCCAAAAACGCAGTTTGGGGCATCAATGCCCGCAATCGCGAACAAAACTTTGCCATCAATTTATTGATGGACCCTGAGATTGATTTCGTCACCCTCACCGGTACAGCTGGCACAGGCAAAACCCTGCTCGCCTTGGCCACCGGGTTGACACAGGTGCTGGACGAACGCCGCTACACCGAAATCATCATGACGCGCGCCACGGTGAGCGTGGGTGAAGACATTGGTTTTTTGCCCGGCACAGAAGAAGAAAAAATGGGTCCCTGGATGGGCGCATTGGATGACAACCTGGAGGCCTTGGCCAAAACAGAAACCTCTGCTGGTGAATGGGGTCGAGCGGCGACCAACGAATTGATTCGCAGCCGCATCAAAATCAAGAGCATGAACTTCATGCGCGGGCGCACGTTCATGAGCAAGATCGTCATCATCGATGAGGCGCAAAACCTCACCCCCAAGCAAATGAAAACCTTGATCACCCGGGCAGGTCCCGGCACCAAAATCATTTGCATGGGCAATTTGGCCCAAATCGACACGCCCTATCTGACCGAAGGTTCTTCGGGCCTGACCTACGCGGTTGACCGCTTCAAGGGCTGGCCCCATGGTGGTCACATCACCTTGGCGCGCGGCGAGCGCTCCCGATTGGCAGACTTTGCCAGCGATGCGCTGTGACCCCGAAGGGCATCAATAATCGCTGTTGGAACTGGCCGCGTAAGACTCAAATTTGGTGATGTGCTTGAGGAAGGTCAGTTTGACCGTGCCAGTGGGGCCGTTGCGTTGCTTGGCGATGATGACTTCGGCAACGCCTGGCTCTTTGGAATCTTTGTTGTAATAGTCGTCGCGGTAAATGAACATGATGACATCTGCATCCTGTTCAATGGCACCCGACTCACGCAGATCACTCATCATGGGCCGTTTATCGGTGCGCGTCTCCACGCCGCGGTTGAGCTGCGACAAAGCCAACACCGGACATTGCAACTCTTTGGCCAGCATCTTCAGGCCCCGCGAAATCTCGCCCAACTCGGTGGCGCGGTTGTCTGATTCGTTGCTGGAGCCCGACATCAACTGCAAATAGTCGACCACGATCAAACCCATCTTGCCGCACTGGCGCGCCAAACGCCGGGCATTGGCCCGCAGCTCGCTGGTGTTGAGGCCTGGCGTTTCGTCAATGTGCAAGGACACATCGCGCAAGCGCTCAATCGCTTCGGTCAACCGCGGCCATTCTTCATCGGTGAGTTTGCCAGTTCTCAAATGGGTTTGATCAATTCGGCCAATGGACCCCACAATGCGAACCGCCAATTGACTCGCCCCCATCTCCATGGAGAAAACAGCCACGGGCAGTTGCTCTTGCAAGGCCACATGCTCGGCAATGTTGATGGCCAAGGCTGTTTTGCCCATCGACGGCCTGGCCGCCAGTACCACCAAATCACCGGGTTGCAAGCCCGACGTCATCCGGTCAAAGTCATAAAACCCAGTGGGCACGCCAGTGATGTCATTGGGGTTGTCCGCCATTTCCAGAACCCGGCCCATCAGGCTCACCGCCAATGTTTCCATGTTCTGAAAGCCTTGGCGCATGCGCGAGCCTTCTTCGCCGATGTGGAAAACCTTTTGCTCGGCCTCATCCAGGATTTGCGAAATCTGCTTACCCTGGGGATTGAAAGCCTGTGTGGCGATTTCGTCACTCACAGACACCAGCTTGCGCAAAATGGATCGTTCGCGCACGATTTCGGCATAACGGCGAATGTTGCTGGCACTGGGAACATACTGGGCCAAGGCATTCAGATATGCCAGCCCCCCCACTTCCTCGGCCTTGCCCAAGCCTTGCAAATGCTCAAACACCGTGATCACATCGGCCGGACGGCTGACATTGATCAATGCATACATCGATGTGAAAATTTGGCGGTGCTCATAACGGTAAAAGTCACCCTCATGGAGCATGTCGCCAATGCGGTCCCAAGCCGAGTTGTCCAATAAAAGTCCGCCCAATACGCTGGATTCGGCCTCTATCGAATGCGGGGGAATGCGCAATTGCGCGACTTGCCGATCCTTGCCGCCCACTTCACCGATGCTGGAAAAAACAGCTGACATGGATTTCCTCGTAAATCGCTATCCTAAGGGTGAAAGGCCGCATTCCCTAGGGACAAAGCTGTGCATAAATGGTGCAAAAGCAGGAAATGGGCGGGGATAAACTGTGCTGGCAAAAAAAAGCCGTTGCAAGCAACGGCTTTTGCGTTCATCACGGTTCGATCAGGCGGTTTCGCCGTACACAGATACAGTGATTTCCACCACCACATCGGTGTGCAGGGATACGCTGACCGTGGAGTCACCCACCAACTTAATGGGGCCATTGGGCATGCGCACCTGGGCTTTGGTCAAGCTGTATCCGGCTTTGACCAACTCTTCGGCGATGTCGTAGTTGGTGACGGAGCCGAACAAACGTCCATCGACACCCGCTTTTTGGGTCAGCTTGACGCTGGTGCCAGCCAATTTTTCGCCAGCGGCTTGGGCCTGGGCCAATTTCTCAGCGGCGGCTTTTTCCAATTCAGCACGGCGGGCTTCAAACTCTTTGATGGCATCGGCCGTGGCGCGGCGGGCGCGACCCGAGGGGATCAGAAAATTACGAGCGTAACCATCTTTGACCTTGACGACTTCACCGAGATTGCCAAGGTTGACCACCTTGTCGAGCAAAATGATTTGCATGTTGTAACCCCTTAGATTTTGTGTTGGTCGCTGTAGGGCAACATGGCCAGAAAGCGGGCACGCTTGATGGCAGTGTTGAGCTGGCGCTGATAAATGGCCCGGGTGCCAGTCAGGCGTGCGGGGATGATCTTGCCGTTTTCAGCAATGAAGTCGCGCAAAGTGTCGATGTCTTTGTAGTCGATTTCTTCCACGCCCGCCACGGTGAAGCGGCAAAAACGCTTGCGCTTGAACAGCAGGGACTGGGTGTTGCGCTTGGGGCGCTTGTCTTTGTTGAATTTCTTGAACGTGGCCATGGATGGGGCCTCCTATGGGTTGGGCTGAAAATCTTGTAAATGAAAAACTGGGTGCTTCGCGTTGCGGGCAGTGGCCAAAAAGCCTTTGAATGTCCAACAACTGTCAAGGGCTTGATATCCAATGCGTTCGGCCATTTGGCCAATCGCAATGGATTTGACCGAGGTTTTGACAGATCGCGGTACCGAGGCTTCTTCTTGTTGCGACTCGTGTTCGAGCCTCAATTCCAAAACCGGCAATCCCGCTGGGGTGTAACGCAAAGGGCTGACCTCTGCGATGCGTGCCGTCAAAACCAGCTGGTTCAAACCCCGTGGCTCAAGTTCAGGCAGAAAAATCCGCGTGCTGGGCTTTGCGAGACTCCTCGCGCTCCACACTCTTCATCATCGAAGAAGGACCGGTTTCTGCCTTTTTCTTTTGCACGGTGAGGTGACGCAAAACCGCATCGTTGAATTTGAAGGCATGCTCAATTTCCTCCATCACCGCTTGGCTAGCTTCAATATTGATGCACAGATAGTGGGCCTTGGCCAATTTGTTGATCATGTAGGTCAGTTGACGCCGACCCCAATCCTCTACGCGGTGGATGGTGCCACCGCCGGCAGTGATCATGCCTTTGTAGCGCTCCAGCATGGCAGGTACTTGTTCGCTCTGATCCGGATGGATGAGCAAGATGATTTCATAATGACGCATGGATACTCCTTGTGGTTGTAGCCGCCCCCAGCGTCTGGGTGGGGTGCGGCAAGGGAAACCTCGTATTGTATGCCTAAATCTGCCCTGACAGCACTCGGGGCGAAAGCCAGATCAGATCGGCCGATGATGGTCACCTGCGCCAAACATTTCCAGACCCGCTTTGGTTTCGCTATGACCGAGGTCATCGGACAAGGCACCCGTCTGAATTTCAGCTTTGCTGGCCAACAGTTGCCAAGTTTGGATCACACTGTCTGGGTTCAAGGAGATGGAACTGATCTTTTTCTGAACCAACCACTGGGCCAAGTCGGCATGGTCGCTGGGCCCTTGGCCACAGATGCCCACGTACTTGCCCGCCGCATGACAGGCATCGATGGCGCGCTCGAGCATGGCCAATACCGCCGGGTCGCGCTCATCAAAATCGCGGGTCAAAAGGTCCAAGCCAGAGTCGCGGTCCAATCCCAAGGTAAGCTGGGTCAAGTCGTTGGATCCGATGGAAAAGCCATCGAAAAAGCGCAAAAAATCGACGGCCAAAATCGCATTGCTGGGCACCTCGCACATCATGATCAGCTTGAGTTCATCTTGTCCACGTTGCAAGCCATGCTGGGCCAGCAATTGGGTGACCCGCTCAGCCTGACCCAAGGTGCGCACAAATGGCACCATCACCTGCACATTTCGCAGACCCATGTCCAGGCGCACCCGGCGCAAAGCATCGCACTCCATGGCAAAAGCCGGGCCAAAGTCCGCACTCAGGTAGCGTGCTGCTCCCCGAAAACCCAGCATGGGGTTTTCTTCCTCGGGCTCATATCGGCCGCCCCCGATGAGTTTGCGGTACTCGTTGGATTTGAAGTCCGACAAACGCACAATCACCGGCTTGGGCCAAAAAGCCGCCGCAATCGTGGCCACACCCTCTGCCACTTTGTCCACGTAAAAAGCACGCGGTGAGGCATGCCCTCGGGCCACCGACTCCACGGCCTTCTTCAAGTCGGTATCCACATTGGGATAGTCCAAAATGGCCTTGGGGTGAAT
>RFNL01000059.1 GCA_009927195.1 Betaproteobacteria bacterium
AATATTCTAGGTGGATTCAAGGGGTGCACAGCAATATGCCCATGATGTATAGGCCTATCTTTCCAGGGGTTGTGGGCACTGGTGTTGGCAGGTGGTTTGCACTAAACGGTGTTTGTTAACATGCCCGACATGAAATCAAAACCCACCCTCGATCTGGCTGATCTCCAACGCATGGCCGCAGCCGCACAAGCAGAGGCCTTGAAAAACCAATGGGCCGTGTCATTTGCCATCGTCGATGACGGCGGCCATCTCCTGTGGTTCCAGCGCCTGGATGGGGCTGCGCCCAGCACTGCTTACATGGCCCCGGCCAAGGCCCACACTGCGGCTTTGGGTCGGCGCGAAAGCCGCATTTACGAAGAAATGATCAATGCTGGCCGCTATGCTTTTTTGAGCGCGCCCAACCAACAGGGCCTGCTCGAAGGAGGGGTGCCCATCGTCAAAGACGGTCAGGTCATCGGTGCGGTGGGTGTCAGTGGGGTCAAGTCACAAGATGACGCGCAAATCGCCCGTGCTGCGATTGCCGCATTGGGTTGATCGATCGTTTATGGGGCGTTCCCGCTGACCCCCTCAATAGGTCAAGCGGTCTGGTTTGACCTCTTGCAAGATGGTGGTGGCAATTTCTTCGATGCTTTTGGTGGTGGTGGATAACCATCGAATGCCTTCGCGGCGCATCATGGCCTCGGCTTGGCCGACTTCATAGCGGCAGTTTTCCAAGCTTGCATAGCGCGAATTGGGCCGGCGTTCGTTGCGCACCTCGCTCAAGCGCTCGGGCAAGATGCTCAGGCCGAACACTTTTTTGCGGTATGGCTGGGCCGCAGAGGGAAATTGCTGGCGCTCAAAATCCTCTGGAATCAGCGGGTAGTTGGCGGCTTTGATGCCATATTGCATGGCCAAGTACAAACTGGTGGGGGTTTTGCCGCTGCGGCTCACGCCGACCAAAATCACATCGGCTTTGTCCAAGTCACGGCTGAGTTGGCCGTCGTCATGGGACAGGCTGAAGTTGATGGCTTCAATGCGATCGTGGTAAGCCTGGCTTTTACTGACGTCGGAGAAGCGACCTATGCGGTGGTTGGAGGTGATGCCGAGTTCGGCTTCCAGCGGGTTGACAAAGGTGCCGAACATGTCCAGCAGCAAAGCATTGCAGCCATGTTGGATGACTCCCAGGACTTTTTCATCGACCAAGGTGGTGAAGACAATGGGTCGGCGGCCCTCCAATTCCGCCGTGTGGTTGATTTGGCGCACGGCCTGATGGGCTTTGTCCACATTGTCGACAAAGGGCAGCCGAACATGGCGAGGTTGAATTTCAAACTGCGCCAAGATGGCGTTACCGAAAGTTTCGGCGGTGATGCCAGTGCCATCAGAGACAAAAAAGACCGTGGGTGTGGGCATGAAGCTTTCCAAAATGAGAGACGGGGCAGACCCATTTGCAGGCCTACAATTGAATCCATTATCCGAATTTATCCATGACCTTTGCTTTTTCCACCTCCCTAAAAACACAACTCAGTTGTGGTGGCTTGCGCGGTCATGGTTTTGCCAGGCCTGGGCTTGACCCAGCGCTCTGTGTCTCACCGGTTTTAACTTCCGGAGCCCTCCCATGTCTGCACTTTTCAGCCCGACCGCCTTGGTCGTACCGTTTGAAAACCTGAGAATGACCGATGTCGATTCGGTTGGCGGTAAAAACGCCAGCCTCGGCGAGATGATTTCCCAACTGCCCAGTGGCGTGCGTGTCCCCTCAGGCTTTGCCACAACGGCCCACGCGTTTCGCCAGTTTTTGCGCCACGAAGGTTTGGATGAGCGCATTGCCCAGCGCTTGTCCCAATGGGACACCGAAGATGTGCGGGCATTGGCCCAGGCAGGGGCTGAAATCCGAGCTTGGTTGATGGCCCAACCCTTTCCAACTGATTTGGAAGCCGAAATTCGGTCCGCGCATGCAGTCTTGTGTGCCGGCAATGCACAGACCTCTTTGGCCGTGCGATCGTCAGCCACGGCGGAAGACCTGCCCGACGCTTCTTTTGCGGGCCAGCAAGAAACCTTTCTCAATGTCTCGGGCATTGACCAGGTGTTGCTGAAAATGCGCGAGGTTTTTGCATCGCTCTACAACGACCGCGCCATCAGTTACAGGGTCCACAAGGGCTTTGCCCATGCCGATGTGGCGCTATCGGCCGGTGTGCAGCGCATGGTTCGCTCAGACCTGGGCGCTGCTGGTGTGATGTTCACCATGGACACCGAGACGGGTTTTGACCAGGTGGTATTCATCACCTCAAGTTACGGCTTAGGCGAGA
>RFNL01000393.1 GCA_009927195.1 Betaproteobacteria bacterium
TTTTCAGCGCCTATATGCTGTACGACATCAAGCAAATCATTGATGGCGGCGAAACCAACTACATCAGCGCCACATTGTCTTTGTATCTGGACATCATGAACGTGTTCCAAAGCCTGCTGGCCCTGCTGGGCATCATGGGCGGCGAGCGCGACTGATCTTCACTTCGGGCCAAGCCCTTGTTCAAAAAAGGCCCTTCGGGGCCTTTTTTCATGGGTCATTCAGTCCCGCTCAAACACCGCCATGCTCTCCACATGGGCGGTGTGCGGGAACATGTTGACCACGCCCGCGGCCGTGCACCGGTAACCGGCCACATTGACCAGCAAACTCGCATCGCGGGCCAAAGTCGCTGGGTTGCAACTCACATAGACAATTCGCTGCGGGGGCCTCCAGCCAGGAAATGCGCTGGGGTCTTGGCAGGCATCGGCCAAGGCTTTGGTCAAGGCAAAAGCGCCTTCGCGGGGCGGGTCCATCAGCCATTTATCGGCATGTCCATCCGCCACCAGGGCTTGGGGCGTCATGTCAAACAAATTGCGCGCCACGAAGGTGGTGGGGGCCAAAGGCCGCTGCTGCAAACCCTGGTTGTCTGTGGCGCGTTGCACCAGGGCGGCGCTGCCCTCCACGCCCAACACTACAGCGGCTTGGGTGGCCAGGGGCAAGGTGAAGTTGCCCAAACCGCAAAACCAATCGATCACCCGCTCGTTGGGTTGAACGTTCAACAATTGCAATGCCTGCTGCACCAAGACACGGTTGATGCGAGGGTTGACCTGGGTGAAGTCAGTGGGTTTGAAGGGGAACTTGATACCAAATTCCGGCAAGGCATAAAACAAATCTGAGGTGGCGTTGTCCAAGCGGTGCGCCGTGTCGGGGCCCTTGGGCTGCAACCACCACTCCACCCCATACCTTTGGGCAAAGTCACGCAGGGCCTGCAAGTCGCTGGGGCTCAAGGGCTCCAAATGGCGCAGCACCAAGGCGGTGGTGCGGTCGCCGCCAGCCAATTCAATTTGGGGGCAGGTGTTGCGTGCTTCCATGCCCCCCAAGAGTTCGCGCAGGGGCAGCAGCAAAGCACTGACGTGGGGCGGCAGCACGGGGCAGACCTGCATGTCGGCCACGTAGCGGCTTTTGCGCTCGTGAAACCCCACCAACACCACGCCTTTTTTGGCCACCCATCGCACCGACAGGCGTGCCCGCATGCGATATTCCCAATCGGGCCCTTGGATGGGACGCAAGATGCGCTCGGGCTTGACCTTGCCCAAATGCCAAAGGTTGTCTTCCATCACCCTTTGTTTGACGGCCAGTTGGGCCATGGGATGCAAATGCTGCATCCTGCAGCCGCCACACGCACCCGCGTGCAAACCAAAATGCGGGCACGCGGGTTGCACCCGTTGTGAACTGGGGTGCAGCACCGCCTGCAAGGTGCCCTGTTCCCAATGGTTTTTGCTGCGGTGGATGGTGGCGCTGACACGCTCTGTGGGGAGGGCACCTTCGACAAAAACGACCTTACCCTCACTGCTGTGCCCCACCCCTTGGGCATCGTGGTCCAGCGATTCAATATCAAGTTCGGGCAAAGGCTTGGGGCTCACGCAGTCTTCAGCGGGGTGGTAGATATTTCAGCGGATCCACCGGTTTGCCTAAGCGGCGGATTTCAAAGTGCAGTTTGACCTGATCGGCGTCACTGTTGCCCATTTGGGCTATGGTTTGCCCCCGCTTGACCGCTTGATCTTCGCGCACCAGCAAGGCTTGATTGTGGGCATAGGCACTTAAAAATGTGTTGTTGTGTTTGATGATGACCAAATTACCGTACCCACGCAATCCAGCGCCGGCATACACCACCTTACCATCGGCAGCGGCCAGCACGGGGTCGCCCGCTTTGCCCGTCACATCCACGCCTTTGTTCTTGGCCTCATCAAACCCAGCGCTGATCGCGCCATTGTGTGGCCACATGAAACCCAGACCTTCGCTGTCGGCCACGCTGGCAGGCGCAGGGCTAGGCGCCACCGTTGGCGCCGGCGCGGTGGTCATCTTGCTGTCGGTGCCAACCGGCCCCACCGGGGTGGGCGGGGCGACCGGGCGCACCACCACGCCTTCGCTGGCGGGCGTCGAATCCGGTGGCACAACGCGCAGCACCTGACCCACCTCGAGCAAATTGGGGTTTTCGATTTTGTTCCAGCGGGCGACATCGCGCCAATTCTGGCCGGCATCCAAACCAATGCGAATCAAGGTGTCGCCGGGCTTGACGGTGTAATAACCGGGCTTGCCCATGTTTTCATAGCCTGGCAAGGTCGACGGATCGGGCCGGGCTGCTGGGCGGCTGGCAGATGCCGGCGGCGGTGGCGGGGGAGGCAAGCGGCCCAAACTGCTGCCACGGTCTTCCACCGGTGGTGGGTATCCCAAGCGGTTGGAGGAACATGCCACCAAACCCCAGGCCAACATGGTGACCGATACCCACACAGGAGCCAAACGCATCATGGATGGAACCCAACCTCTCATCAAGCAATGCCCGATTTTAGGGGGACAAAATGCACAGGTTCGAGCTGTTGCTGCCTCAAGCCTTGGGAGGTTTTATCAATCACCAGCAAAGCTTGTTGCCCATGGGCGGTGACGGTCGGCGCGATCACCCGCCCCCCCACCGCGAGTTGGTCCAACCAGGCCTGCGGCACAGCCTCTCCGCCTGCGGCTGCGATGATGGCGGCATAAGGCGCTCCCTTGGCATAGCCCAGCATGCCATCACCAAACAATAAATGCACGTTGGGCAAACGCATTGGCCGCAGATTGTCGCGCGCCTTGTCGTGCAAACCGCGCAATCGCTCGATGCTGTAGACCTCGCTCGCCACGCAACTGAGCACCGCGGCCTGGTAGCCACAGCCAGTGCCAATTTCCAACACACGACCCATCAGGCCATTGGCCTGCAGCAAAGCGCCTTGGCGCAGCAACTCGATCATGCGCGCGACCACACTGGGCTTGGAGATGGTTTGCCCCAGGCCAATCGGCAAACTGGTGTCCTCGTAGGCTTGGGTGACCAAGGCAGAGTCGACAAACTGGTGGCGGGGCACCTGGCCCATGGCGGCCAAAACCTGTGCATCTCCCACACCCGATTCCGCCAATTTGCGCACCATGCTGGCACGCACCGCCGAAGAATCCATGCCCAAGCCAGAGGGCACGGGTGCGGCCAACGCAGCGTCAGCGCCGCCCAATGGATGGCCGCGTTTCGCGCCGAGGGTTTTGACCACCGTCGCAGGGCCCGTGCCTGCGGGCATGGGCTTGCCCGTGGGCGCATTGCTGGCGGGCATGCGGACCGGAAAAGAAGGCCGCTGTTTCATGCGGGGCGTTCAAGCGCTGCCATTTGGGCCTGCCAAGCGCTCAACTGGGCATGGTCGGTCAGGTCAATTTGCAATGGCGTGACAGTGACCACACCTTGGTTCATCGCGTGAAAGTCTGTGCCATCGGCATCGTCTTTGGCAGCGCCAGCCGCCCCGATCCAATACATGGTTTCGCCACGTGGGCTTTCTTGGGTGATGACACGTTCAGCCGCGTGGCGGCGGCCCAAACGACAAACTTGCACACGTTGCAATTGCGCATAAGGCAAGTTGGGCATATTGACATTGAGCAACCAGGGCTCGGCTTGCATTTGCCCGCCAGCGATCAAACCGTCCACCAGATCGCGCGCTTTGCGGGCCGCGTCTCCGATGTGTTCCCAGCCTTTCTCGTGCTGGGAAAAAGCCAACGCGGGAACCCCCATCAAATAGGCCTCCATGGCGGCACCCACCGTGCCCGAATAAATTGTGTCGTCGCCCATATTGGCCCCATTGTTGATGCCTGAGACCACCAGGTCCGGTCGGTAGCCCAGCAAGCCCGTCAGGGCAATGTGCACACAGTCGGCGGGCGTGCCATTGACATAGCGGAACCCATTGGCGGCCTCGCGCACATACAAGGGCGCGTACAGGGTCAAGGCATTGGATTTGGCGCTGTTGTTGTGCTCTGGGGCCACCACTTCGACCTGGCCCAAGGTACGCATGGCTTGGTACAAGGCCTCAATGCCCGGGGCTTGATAACCATCATCGTTGCAAATCAAAACTTTCATGCACACCCATCCCAGAAATGCAGATTGTATGACCCCACTCACGGCCATAATTGCGGCTTCTCATTGAGGAGACAAGTGTGCACGCATGGCTATGTGAATCCCCCACTGGCGCAGATCAACTGGGCTGGAAAGAGCTGCCAACGCCCACCCCCGGGCCTGGCGAAGTGCTGGTGCAAATCCAAGCGGCGAGTTTGAACTTTCCCGATCTGCTGATCGTTCAAAACAAATACCAGTTCAAACCGGATTTGCCCTTCGTGCCGGGCTCCGAATGGGCCGGCCTGGTGCAAAGCGTGGGCGAAGGTGTCACCCAGTTGAAAGTCGGTCAGCCCGTGGCTTGTTTGTCCGGCACCGGTGGTTTTGCCACCCACACACTGGCCAAAGCCGACCAATGCGTCGCCCTGCCAGCGGGTTTTCCTGCGGTGGACGCGGCCGCCTTCATCATGATTTACGCCACCTCCCATCATGCCTTGATCGACCGCGGTCAACTGCGCCCCGGCGAGACCGTGTTGGTGCTCGGTGCCGCAGGCGGTGTGGGCTCATCGGCGATTCAAATCGCCAAAACCCTGGGTGCGCGCGTGATCGCTGCCGCCTCCAGCGACGAAAAATGCCAACTCTGCTTGAACCAAGGTGCAGACGCGAGCATCAACTACGCCACGGAAAACTTGCGCGAACGCATCAAGGCACTCACCGATGGCCGTGGCCCAGATGTGATTTACGACCCGGTGGGCGGCTCCTACACCGAACCGGCATTTCGCTCCATCGCCTGGCGTGGCCGCTACTTGGTGGTGGGCTTTGCGGCCGGGCCCATTCCCTCACTGCCCCTGAACCTGGCCTTGCTCAAGGGTGCATCTTTGGTGGGCGTGTTTTGGGGCGACTACGCCAAACGCGAAGCCGTCGCTAACCAAGCCATGATGGCCGAGTTGGCGCAGTGGTATGCCCAAGGAAAAATCAAGCCCGTGATCGACCGCACCCTGCCCATGGCGCAGTTGCCACAGGCCTATGGCTTGATGGGCTCGCGCCAGGTGATGGGCAAATTGGTCATGGTCAACCCCTGAACGCCGTTGGGCTCAGATCCCCCACAGGAGTGGGTGCCCCCCAAAAGTGACCCTAAAATGGGCCCAGTCCCCAATTCAATCGTTTGATTGATTGTTGGGCCTGCGTTCACCCCTGAGAGGTATCCGGATGTCCAGCCATGCTGCCCAAGCTTATCTGCGCTTGGTCAAAGTCGTTCTTTCCCTGGAAAACCATGGTCCGTTCAAAGACCTCGACCAGGCATCCATCAAGTTGCTGGAAGTCATTGCCTTGGGTGAACTTGAGGGCTCGCCCTTGCCAGTGACCAAGGCCATGGAGCTCAAACACATTGCCTCGCCCGCCAGCATCCATCGCAAACTCGAAGCCCTGCGTTCACGGGGTCTGATCGATCATGTTTACCTCGAAGGCAATCGCCGCACCAAGTTTCTCAAACCCACCGAACTGGCGCTGGACCACTACGCCCAGATTTCTCAAGAAATGAAGCTGCTGGCCGGCTGAAACCTTCAACCAATCCCGCCATTGACTGCCCCTGCGCGTATGGGCCCCGGCGCAGGATCAAGCACTGCGCATCTGCGATAATGGATGTCACAGATATCAGATTTTGCGCTCTGACCTCTGGCCATACCACCCTCCCAAAATGCAGACTTTCAATCACTTTTTGTGGATCCCGCCCCTGACAGGACTGTTGGCGTCGGTGCTGACCGTGGCTTTGCTTTTATGGGCCAACACCCATTTGCAATGGGGCTTGGACAAAGGTTCAGGGGTGCAAAAATTCCATACCAAGACCACCTCCCGACTGGGAGGCGTGGCGATTTTCACAGGTATCTTGATGGGTTTGTGGGGTTCATATGCCTACTTTCCCAAAGACGGTTGGTTGGGCGCCTGGGTCATGGTGGCCAGTGCCCCGGTCTTCATAGGTGGTTTGGTGGAAGACCTCACCCACAAGGTCAGCCCCACATCACGCCTGTGGTTGGCGGTTGCCTCTTCGGCGGTGGTCTATGCAGTTTTCCAACTCGGGGTCAAACGCACCGATATTTTCTTCATTGATACCGTGTTGTCGCTACCTTTTGCAGCGTTTTTGCTCACCGTTTTGGTGGTGGCTGGTTTTGTCAATGCCATCAACATCATCGATGGATTTCATGGCTTGGCCGCTGGCAGTGTGATCGCATTTTTGGCCGGTATCGCCGGACTGGCTTGGATTGGCAATGACGGTTTGGTGTTTCGCTTGTGCCTGGTCACGGCGGGTGCAACCATGGGTTTTTTGATTTGGAACTGGCCCTGGGGAAAAATCTTTTTGGGCGATGGGGGTGCTTATTTGCTGGGCTTTTGGGTCGTGGTCTTGGGCCTGATGGTGCCGCACCGCAGCCCTGAAATTTCACCCATGGCGCCGGTGTTGGTGGGCATCTACCCCCTGGTTGAAACCGTCTACAGCATGTACCGGCGAAAATTTGTGCGCACCCACCCGATCAATCACCCGGATGCCTTGCATTTGCACACCTTGATTTACCGACGCTTGGTGTTGCGCCCCGGCATGCACCACAGTGCCGGTGACAAAAACGCCGCCAATGCCAAAGTGGCGCTGTATGGCTTTGTCATGTCCGCGGTCCCCGCTGGCTTGGCCTGTTTATTCATGGACAACACCAATGCCCTGCTCACCTGCATGGCCTTGTTTGCGCTGTTCTACATCGATTTTTATCGCCGCATCGTGCGCTTTCGCGCTCCCCTGTGGCTGATGGCCAAAACCCGCGCTTGATGGCCCAGCCTTGGGTGGGGACTGTCCTCAATCCACCTGCAAGTGCACACCAGCGGGCCCCAAACCCTGCACCTCCCCAATCTCGGCCGCTTGCGCAAAACCCATGCGGGCAAACACGTCCATCACCGCACCCACGCTGTCGGGCGCGCAACTGACCAATAAGCCGCCGCTGGTTTGTGGGTCGGTCAAAAGGCTTTGCACCAGCGGATCCAGACCTTGAGACAGCGCCACATCCGCGCCATAGCCCTGCCAATTGCGCGCCGATGCACCGGTGATGGCACCGGATCGGGCCCCCTCCACGACCCCTGTGAGCAAGGGCACAAGCGACCAGTCCAGCCGCACCGAGGCCCCAGCGCCTCGGGCCATCTCCAGGACGTGACCGGCCAAACCAAAACCAGTCACATCGGTCATGGCATGCACCCCATCCAGGGCGGCCAGCACGGGGCCGGGGGTGTTGAGTTGGGTGGTGCTGGCCAACAGTTCGGCATAAGCGCCAGGGGAGAGTTGGTCTTTCCTGAGCAAGGCAGAGAGCACCCCCACGCCAATCGGTTTGCCCAAGATCAGGCGGTCGCCCACGCGCGCATCGGCATTGCGCTTGACCCGGGCAGGATGGATCAGTCCCAAGGCCACCAGGCCGTAAATCGCCTCCACCGAGTCGATGGTGTGACCGCCAGCGACCACGATACCGGCCGCTTTGCAGGCTTGGTTACCGCCTTCCAAAATTTGGCCAATCACCTGTGTGCTCAACACCTGAATGGGCATGCCCACCAAAGCCAGGGCCATGATCGGGGTGCCGCCCATGGCGTAGACATCGCTCAGGGCATTGGTAGCGGCGATGCGACCAAAATCGTGCGGATCATCCACAATGGGCATGAAGAAATCGGTGGTGGCGATCAAGGCCTGTTGCGCATTCAACTGGTAGACCGCCGCGTCATCCGAGGTGGCAATGCCGACCAAAATTTCAGGGGGCATGGCCACAGCGGTGGTGCCTTGCAAGATTTCGCGCAACACGCCCGGTGCGATCTTGCAGCCGCAGCCCCCGCCATGGGACAAAGCAGTCAAGCGGGGGGAAGTGGGTGGCGTGGTGGTGTGCATAACCCGCCACTATAAGCGCGGACCCGAGGGCCACATCGAGACGAGCGACTCACAACACCCGCGCGTGGCGCTGCAAATTGATGACACTGCCCAGCAGCACCAAAACCATGGCCAGCGCCAGCAACAAGGCAGTGACCTCGGTGAGTTGTTGTTTCTCCATGCGGATGGTGGTGCCCAGTTGGCGATACACCTCCAACAACTGCTGGGCATCGCTGGCGCGGTAATAGTTGCCCTCGGTGATCTCGGCCACTTTTTTCAACACCGTCTCGTCCAAGCGAACCCGCATGGACATGCCTTGGGCGCGCAAGATCACGCCTTCGGGCGTGCCCACACCCACGGTGTAGACCCGCACCCCATGATCTGCAGCCAGTTGGGCCATCTTCAACACATCGGGGCCGATATTGCTTTGGCCGTCGGTGATGAGCACGATGGCCAGGGATTTGTTGGACCCGGGTGTGAGGTTGACCTGGTTGGACGCCTGACCCGGTGCCACCAAAGCGCGGCCGGTATCGGGCTTGGGCGGACCATCGGCCTCCATGATGATTTTTTCCGGGTCAATGCCCGAGCCCGGCAGCAGATTGGCCAGGGCCACCACCAAGCCGCTGCCCAACGCAGAGCCGCGCTGCAATGGCAGGTTTTCAATGGCACTAAACAACTCATCGCGCTGGGTGGTGGGCGCTTGGGCCACAGAGGCCGTGCCTGACAAGGTGACGATGCCCACCTTGACTTGGATGGGTTGCTCTTCAATGAAGGTTCGCACCGCTGCCTGCGCCGCCTCCAATCGGCTGGGCAGCACATCGGTGGCGCGCATGCTGCCCGAGGTGTCAATGGCCAGCATCACCGTGTCCAAACGGCTGGGCAGCAACAGCACCGCCTGCGGTCGGGCCAGGGCCAACAATACCGCCATCAAACCCAACCCCCACAGGCACACCGGCAAGCTGGGCCAGCGCCATGCGCGCTGGGCGCGCGTGGGCTTGGCCGTCATTGGGGTCGGACCATGCACGGTCAACTGAAAGCGGGGCCAGCGTCCTGGCCGGGTCAACCACAGGTATAGCGCGGCCAGCACGGGCCAAGCCACCAAGGCCCACAGCATCAGGGGCCAGACAAATTGGACCGAGGACCACGCCAGCATGCTCAAGCCCCCGCCGTTGACAGGTGGGCCGCACCCGCTGCCAACTGGCTGCGCCGTTTGCGCAACTGGGTAAAGCGGATCAATGCTTCTTCCAATGGCTGGTCGGTGTGCAACTCCAGGCCATCCACGCCGGCCTGCACCAAGGCCGCGCGCAAAGCCGCCTCGCGCGCATGGGCCGCTTGCACAAAGCGTTCGCGAAAAGCCGCGTCATGGGTATCGACCAGCAGTTGCTCGCCGGTTTCCGCATCTTCCATCAGCACCAAGCCCAGATTGGGCAATTGGCGCTCCAGCGGATCGCACAAGCGCAAGGCCACCACCTCGTGGCGGCGGGCCAGTTGCGACAGGCCACGCTCCCAACCCGGTTGGCTGAAAAAGTCCGACACCACAAAAAGGGTGGAGCGACGGCGGATCAGGTTTTGTGCATCGTTAAAGAGGCTTTGCAAATGGGTCTCGTGGGTGGGCCTGAGGGCCTGGGCCTGCATCACGGTTTGCAACAGGTGCAGCATGTGCCGCCGCCCCGAGCGAGCGGGAATGTGAAACTCCGCATGGCGGTGTTCGCCGGTGTAGACCATGGCCCCCACCCGATTGCCGCGCCGGGTGAGCATGCGCGAGAGCACGCCCACCACCTCGGCGGCCAACATGCGTTTGCTGATGCCGCCC
>RFNL01000057.1 GCA_009927195.1 Betaproteobacteria bacterium
TCCAATTATAACGGCCTTATGCATGCACTTCGCTGAGCAATTCCCGAATTTCAAATAACTCCCGGCGAAGCAGAAACAGCCGTTTGGAGCCCGATGTTTCATTTGGCATGGGTGCCAAACCCCAGCCCTCCGCATGAGGCACAGCTGGGGCCGCTTTGATGGATAAGGTCTCCTGGCCGGCCTCTTCATCGGCTTTGATCTCCTGGCTGATTTCGTGCAACCGATTGCGGGCACCGCTGATGGTAAAGCCTTGCTCGTACAACAGGTCTCGGATGCGTCGAATCATCAAAACCTCATGGTGCTGATAGTAACGCCGGTTTCCACGCCGCTTCATCGGACGCAATTGGGTGAACTCTTGCTCCCAATAGCGCAACACATGCGGCTTGACAGCACACAAGTCGCTGACCTCACCAATGGTGAAGTAGCGTTTGGCTGGGATGGGTGGCAGTGCGGTTTCCATGGAAATAGAGCAGAGGTGAAACCAAGGTTAACCCAAGCGCACCGAAAAGATAAGAGGGAAAGTTCAAAAAACCGTAAAAAACAACTGTCGATGGAATTTACACCCGTGGCTGTTGCGATTCACCCTGAATGAGGTCTTTTAATTTATGGCTGGCGTGGAAAGTCACCACCCTGCGGGCTGCGATGGGAATGACCTCGCCGGTGCGCGGGTTGCGACCTGGCCTGGCAGACTTGGTGCGGATTTGAAAATTTCCAAATCCCGAAATCTTGACATCATGGCCCTCAACCAAGCTCTGGGTGATGAGATCAAAAAAAGCCTCGATCATGTCTTTGGACTCACGCTTGTTCAAACCAATTTGCTGAAACAGCATTTCGGCCAGTTGGGCCTTGGTCAGTGCCGGCGTTTCAAGACTGTCAACAGAAAATTCCATAAGTCCCCCAGATTAACGTAGTCGAGCATTCAACTCATGGGCCAATGAAGTTAGCACGGCATCCACCACCCCTTGAATTTGTTCTTCCGTCAAGGTTGCTTCATCACTGCTCAAAATCAACCGAACCGCCAAGCTCTTTTCAGCCGAGTTCATCACTGCGGTATCGTTTTCGGGTCGATAGACATCGAACAAAACAGCCTCTTGGAGCAAACCTTTGGTGGGTGTGGCCATGACCGCTTGCATCAATTGTTGGTGCGTGACCTGCTGTTCCACGATGATGGCCACATCTCGCTGCACAAACGGAAACTTGGACACAGGCCTGAACGCAAACGCATCCAACATCAAGACGGGATCCAGTTGCAACTCAAAGCAAATCGGTACTTGTGTCAATCCCCAGGTTTGCCGATGCCGTGGATGCAACTCGCCCACATGACCAATCAGCCGACCGCGCAATGAAACGGCGGCACAACGTCCTGGGTGAAGGGCTGGGTGTTCGGCCGCATGGAATTCGGCTTGCAGGGGAGAGAGCAAAGCCTGAAGGTCGGCCTTGACATCAAAAAAGTCCAGGGCTGACTCTGTGACCCCCCATTGCGCTGGGAAATTCGGACCGTAAGCCATCGCAGCGATGTGCATGGGCTGGTCAATACCTGCCACCGTTAAATCGGTTGCGCTGACGCTGGTGTTTTTACGAAAAACCCTACCGATTTCAAACACACGAACCCGGTCTGCACGCCGATCCAGATTGAACTTCAGCACTTGCAACAAAGAGCCCAGCAGGGATGAACGCATCACATCCATGTTGCTGGCGATGGGATTGAGCAAGCGCACGGGATCAGCGTTGTCAGCCAGATCAGATTCCCACGCTGCCGGTACAAAGCTGAAATTAATGGTTTCTTGATATCCCAATGCGGCCATGCTTCGGCGCAAGGCATGTTCACTGCGCCGCGATTGAACTCGCTGCTTGGCAAAAATGGATGCTTGGGGCGGGGTGGTTGGCAACTGGTCAAAACCGACCATTCGGGCCACCTCCTCAATGATGTCCTCTTCAATTTGGAGATCAAAGCGATGGCTCGGTACCCCCACAGTGATCTCTCCTTGCGATAGGGTGCATTGAAAACCCAAGGCGCTCAAAGCAGACAGGCATTGCGCATCGCTCAATGGCATGCCCAATACCTTGGAAGCCCTGCCAACCCTCATGCGCACTGGTTTGGCTTGGGGCAAATTCGGTTTCTGATCATCAATGGGCCCACACAATGTGTC
>RFNL01000150.1 GCA_009927195.1 Betaproteobacteria bacterium
ACCACGATGGCGGTCACCGCTGGTTTGATGCCGAAAAACAAACCCGCCACGATGGGCGTTTCGCCAAACGCGATGTACACCCAGGACAAGCCCACCAAGATCAGCAAGGAGGGCAGCACAAACAACACGCCAGCCACCAAGCCACCAGCGGTTTGGTGCATCAGCCAACCGATGTAGGTGGCCAATTGCTGGGCCTCAGGCCCTGGCAACAACATGCAGTAGTTCAGGGCATGCAAAAAACGCTGTTCGGAAATCCATCGGCGCTTTTCCACCAACTCGTGGTGCATCAGGGCGATTTGTCCGGCCGGGCCGCCAAAACTGATGAAGCCGAGCTTGAGCCAAAAGCCAAAGGCCTGCCAAAAGCCCACCACTGGCGGCAACTGGGTGTGCGGCGGGGCGGCTTGCATGGGGCAGCTCAAATCCGCTTGAACACCAAGTCCCACACGCCGTGGCCAAGCTTGAGGCCGCGGTTTTCGAACTTGGTCAAGGGCCGGTAATCGGGCTTGGTGCAATAGCCGTCGGTCTGGTCGCTGGTGTTGTGCAAACCTGGCTCGGCGCTGAGCACGGCCAGCATTTGTTGGGCATAGGGTTGCCAATCGGTGGCGCAGTGCAAATAGCCGCCCCGTTTGAGTCGTAGCGTGAGTTGGGCCACGTAAGCGGGTTGGATCAAGCGTCGTTTATGGTGGCGCAGTTTGTGCCAAGGGTCGGGGAAAAACACATGGATGCCGTCCAGGCTGGCGGGCGCGAGGTTGTGCGCCAGCACTTCAAGCGCGTCATGTTGCAAGATGCGAATATTGCCAAGCGGCGGATCTTGCATGCGTTTGAGCAAGGCCCCCACACCAGCCTCATGCACCTCGCAGCACAAAAAATTGTCGCCCGGTCGCACCCGGGCTATGTGGGCGGTGGCCTCGCCCATGCCAAAACCAATTTCCAAAATCAAAGGCGCATCGGCCCGCTCGGGACCAAAAACAGCCCTTAAGTCCAGTCTGTGGGGTTGGAAGGGCAGCACAAACCTGGGCCCCAGGTCTTCAATGGCCCGCAACTGACCCGAAGTGGCGCGCCCGGCGCGGGTCACAAAGGTTTTGATCGTGCGCCAAAAGGGCGGGTCCGTGACCGTAGCCCCCAAGCTGGGCGTCGGCAGAGGGTCGGCGACTGTTTCGATGGTCGCGTTTGGCTTGGCCTCGGGCGGCGAGATGGGCATCATCAGGCGATCGATTCTAGAGCCGCTCAGAGATTGTGTTGGGTGATTGTCCGCAATGGGTTCACAAGACCAGCATGCTCGACATTGACAAGGTGTCAATGTGCATCAAGTCGTCGTCGGTCGATGCCGCTAACCAGGCCTGTAGCGCCCAGGCCAGCACCAGCACCGATACAAAGGCCAACCATTTGGTGTGTGGCGCATGCAGCGCCAAAACGCCACCGGCAAAGGGCCTTTGGCGAGGGGTTACAAGGGCCATGCGAGCCATTGTTTGGTCCGCAAAATCGGCGGGCAAAGGCGGCGCTTGGTGGGTTTGCAGCAATTTGTGCAAGAAGCGGTCCGAATCATCCATGGCCGATGTCTTTCAGGTGTTGTTTGAGGTTGATTTTCGCGCGATGCAGCAACTGGTGGGCGGCGTTGGGCGCAATGTCCAGTGTGCAGGCAATATCGGCCACGCTGGCGCCATGGTGGGCCCAGAGGTTCAGGGCCAATCGCTGCCTCGGCTGCAAGCGCATCACGGCTTGTTGAACCT
This sequence comes from Betaproteobacteria bacterium, assembly GCA_009927195.1. GTDB lineage: Bacteria > Pseudomonadota > Gammaproteobacteria > Burkholderiales > Burkholderiaceae_C > Limnohabitans. The sequence continues at coordinate 1,731 of RFNL01000150.1, forward strand.
GCTCTGCCGTTTGGTTCAGCGCCAGAGCTTGTTCGGGGTTGAGGCAAGGGTCTTCGCTGGCTTGGGCATGTTCCAAATCCTCATGCGGTGAACTGGGATGTCGCAATCGATCCAAGCACAAGCGCGCAATCAAGGTGTGAAAGTACGTCGAGAGTTTGGACTCCCCACGAAATGGGCTGTGCAAGAGTTTGATGAATCCCTCTTGCACCACGTCTTGCGCGTCGGCGGTGTGGCCCAGCATGCGCCAAGCCAGCCCGTGGGCAGGTGCACTCAAAGACTTCACCAGTTGGCGGGCAGCGTGGGGGTCTCCCCCACGCGCTGCGGCCAGCAGTTTCACATCATCGCTGGGGCCAAGCTGGCTCAGCTTGGACAGCCATGGGCTCAACTCAGCCCGCATCTGGGTTTCGCCCAGATCCATGGGGTCGCACGCCGTGCCCCGTACCGGGACCCATCCTTTCGTGCATATCCATGTGAGGGCCATGACCTCGGTGGGATTGGTGCATTTCATCGCGCCATTTTTTGCGCTCCTCAGGGGTCATTTTTTCAAAGGCTTTGCGCCGATCCTCACGCATCTGGGCCCGCTCTTGTGGGGTGATGGTGCCCATCATGGCCTTGCGCTCTTCTTTGAGTTGGCGTTTTTGTGCCTCGCTCAGGCCGTCCCATTCGGCGCGCATTTTGTCGTGCAAGGCCTGCCGATCTGCCGGGTTCAAGGCGTGCATTTTTTCGTGCATTTTTTCGCGAAAAGCTCGCCGCTCTTCAGGGCTTGCCTTGGCCATGTCTTCGCGCAATTGGCGGCTGTGGGCCAGCCGTTGCTCAAAAGACATGGCAGCAATTTCACGGGGGTCAGGTGGCTCAGGCAATGCGGCCAAGGCAGATGTGGCCAAACAGGTGCACAAAGCGGTCAAAGTCATCCATTGGCGGGGGGTGTGGTTCATGGGCAGTCTTTCAGAAGTTTGTGGGGTTTAGACGCTCCAACCCCAACTTCTCTTACGGTGTTTCTGCTTGGCTGTTGGTCGTGCCATGTTGCGCTGTCCACTGCCCAACCCAATGCGCCAAGGCCTGCGGCACGGGTCCTGGGTGCTGATCCAGACCCAGCACTTGGGCGGCCGACTGCAAGCATTTCAAGGGGTCGCGGGTGTCCAAAGGGTGGGCACCATTTTGTTTGGACAGTTTTTCGCCATCTTCGGCCCGCACCAGAGGTGTGTGCATGTAGGTGGGCGTGCTCAGGCGCAAGGCTTGTTGCAAGGCGATTTGGCGCGGTGTGTTGTCGGCCAGGTCTTGTCCGCGCACCACATGGGTGATGCCTTGCTCGGCATCGTCCACCACCACAGCCAGTTGGTAGGCCCACAGGCCGTCGGCCCGTCGCAGCACCACATCACCCACGGCTTGCGCCATGTTTTGCGATTGCGATCCCAGCCAGCGGTCTTGCCAATGCCATGTGCCGCTGGGCATGGCAAAACGCCAAGAGTGGGGCTGAGCGCTGATTTGCGCGGCGCTGGGGGGGTGCTGGCGGCAAGTGCCTGGATAGGGTAGGCTGGCATGGCGCTGGAACGCCCAACCCTGCGCGCTCAAGGCCTGGACCGTGTCTTTGCGCGAGCAAATACAGGGGTAAATCAGCCCGTTATGACGCAAGTGCTCCAAGGCTGCTTGGTACAAATGGGTGCGGCGCGATTGCCACTGAACCGGTGCATCTGGATGCAAGTGGCATTGGGCCAACTGCTGCAAAATCAGTTGATCGGTGCCGTTGGGGCAGCGGGGGCCATCGGTGTCTTCCATGCGCACCCACCATTGGCCCTGGTGGGCTTTGGCATCTAGCCAACTGGCCAAAGCGGCCACCAATGAGCCCGCATGCAGGGGGCCGGTGGGCGAAGGCGCAAACCGACCCCGGTAGGGCATCATTCAACGCAAAGGCGCAGCCCCAGTTCGAGGCCAGAGACAAACGCATCTTCCACTCTTTGCCCCAGGTGCCAGTCGCCGCAAGTGCCCAATCCGGTGCTGGGGTCCCATTGGTAGGGCTGGCCCAGCGGCTGGGTGGTCTTGGCATATCGCCACAAATGGGCTTGGGCGTGGTTAGGGACGGTGTGGATGCCGGTCAGTTCGGAAAAGGCGCGCATTAACTTGTGTTGCACCCGCTCGGCATCGTCGTGGAGGTGTTCACTCGACCATTCGGCGCTGGCTTGAACGGTCCAGCGCTCGATGCTGCTGCGACCAGGCTTGGAGGACTCACGGGCCAACCAGGCTATGCGGTGGTGGGTGCTGCGCGCCGCATTCCATTGCGGGCCCAGGTGATTCAGCCCCGGTTGGCTGGCCAGGGGAAAGGCCAGCATCAAGGACCAGCAGGGGGCGGTTTGCACCGTCAATGTGGGAGCGATCAAGCCGCTGGCCGCCCCGCGGCCGGGGCTGGCTTGCAGCAATTGCGCGCATTGAGGCGCGGGAATGGCCAACAAAACCCTGTCAAAACCACCCTGGTGCCAGGGTCGGGCCAAGGCATCGACGCCATGCACGGCCCATAGACTGGGTTTGAGCGGATCGGCCTGCAGCCACAAAACCTGGTGTGACAAATGCAATTGACCTGCATCGGCCAAAGGCTGGGCCCAGTGTTTGACCAAGGCACTCATGCCAGGCACGCCCACCCAATGGGCCTCAGGCCCGGGACGGGCCGCTTCCACCACCCGGCCCGATGGGTCGAGCACGCGCACGGCATTGGCACTCCAGGGTCGGCAGTGACTCAGGGTGTCAGGCACGGATTGCAAAGCCAAGGCCAAGCGGGCATCGCGCACAGTGAAGTACTGTGCACCGTGGTCAAAACCACCAAAGACGGTGCGCCTTGTGGCCATGCGCCCGCCTGTGCCCGCGCTTTTGTCAAACACCGTCACATCCTGGCCCGATTGCACCAAGGTGCGGGCAGCGGTGATGCCTGCCATGCCTGCGCCGACGATTGCAATGCGTTGTGAAGCCATGGCTGTACTCTACACCGATGGCGCCGTGATGGGGTCTCTCGATTCCCCCAACAATGCAGTTCGCGTGTGCACGGGGGACAAGGCGTTCAGCCACCATTGCAACGCGCGCCTGTTGGCCACTTCGGCCGATTCACCGGGTGCTTCGCGCCAGGCATAGCCGAGTTGGCCACTGCGCTGGGGGCGCAATACAGCGCATGCCACCAACTCACCCTTATCGATATGGGGCTTGGCCAGAGTCAACGGTAAAAAACCCGCACCCAATCCGCGCAGTTGGGCATCGAGTTTTAGGGCCATGGAGGGCACGGTGAAAACATCTTGACCCGCCAACAAACCGATGGTGACCCCCTGCCCCTGGGGCACTGAATCGGCCACGGCCACTGCCCGGTGGGCTTGGATGGTGGCATCGCTCAAAGGTTGGGGGCTTTTCGCCAAAGGGTGATGCGGGGCCACGGCAAACACAAATTGAAGCATCGCCCCCAAAGGGGCAAAGCGCAAGCCTTGGGCGGGGCTCATTTGCATGTCCACCCCAATGGCCAAGTCGGCTTGGCCAGCGCTCAGGCTGAAGAGTGTGCCACTCAAGGTTTCATGGCGCAGGCGCAATCGGGTGGGCGGCGCCTGGGTGTAAAAATCGCTGCACATCTCCATCAGCACCGCTGTGTCGATAATGCTGTCATAAGCCACGGTGAACTGGCTCTCCCAACCAGTGGCCACCCGCTTGACGCGGCGTGCAATGCTGTCCATCTCGGCCAGCAGGCGCTGCCCCTCACGCAGCAATTCCCGACCGGCTTCGGTCAGCCTGGCCTGGCGCGATGCGCGGGTGAACAGCAAGACATCGAGCGCCTCTTCCATTTGGCGCACCCGGTAGCTCAAAGCGCTGGGCACCAGGCCCATGGCCCGCGCGGCGCTGGCAAAACTGCCCAAGTGGTCGATGTGTTGCAGCATGGACAAGGCCTCTGGGGTCAAAACCTGGCGGGGGTTCAGCATGATCAGGTGTTTTTTTATTCAAATTTTTTGAATGATGCCATCAATTCGGGTCAACCACGCCACAGCGCCCTGCTTCTACATTTCTACCCACAGG
>RFNL01000292.1 GCA_009927195.1 Betaproteobacteria bacterium
GCGCTCATTTTTGTAGGAGTCTTCATGAGCTTTTATTTGCGCACCGTCGCGACCCTGGCCATTGCACTGGCCGCCAGTTTGGGCCACGCCGACACCCTGGAAAAAGTCAAATCCAGCGGCACCTTCACCATCGGCCACCGGGATGCCTCCATCCCCTTCTCCTACTATGACGACAAGCAAAAACCGATTGGATACTCCATCGACCTGTGCCTGCGCATCGTTGACGCGGTGCAAAAAAACCTGGGCTTGGCCAAGCTGGAGGTCAAATACCAATTGGTGACTTCGGCCAACCGCATTCCCCTGTTGGCCAATGGCACGGTGGACATTGAGTGCGGCTCCACCACCAACAATGCCGATCGCCAAAAACAAGTGTCGTATGCGCCCACCACCTTTGTGACGGCCAACCGCATTGTTTACAAAAAGAACTCTGGCATCAAAAAGCTGGCCGACCTCAAGGGCAAAACCCTGGTCTCCACCGCTGGCACCACCAACATCAAGCAAGTCACCGAGATCAATGCCGCGCAAAACCTGGGCATCAACATCGTGTCGGCCAATGGCCATGCCGAAGCCTTTTTGATGGTCGAGACCGGCCGCGCCGCTGCCTTTGCCATGGACGACATTTTGTTGGCCGGTTTGGTGGCCAATGCCAAAACACCGGGCGACTATGAGATCTCCAGCGAGGCCTTGTCGGTCGAGCCCTACGGCATCATGATCCGCAAGGACGACCCCAAGTTCAAACAAGTGGTGGACAGCGCGATTGGCGCTTTGATGTCCTCGGGTGCCATCAACGGCCTCTACAACACCTGGTTTGAAAAACCGGTTCCCCCAAAGGCATCAACCTGAACATCCCCATGAGCGCCAGCTTGAAAAAGGTGATCGCCAAGCCCACCGATTCGCCCGACCCCAAAACCTACGAGTGAGGTGTTGAACACCGCCCAAAAAGGGAGCGCAAGTTCCCTTTTTTTATGGGCTGAGCCATCCTGCTTTTTTGAACCAACCCCTACCCTGACATGAACTACAACTGGGATTGGCGCATCTTCGCCGAACTTGAACCCGGTGCATCGGGCACTTATTTGGCCTACCTGATCGGCGGCTTGGGTTGGACCGTGGTCACCGCCTTGTTGGCCTGGACGCTGGCCTTGGTGCTGGGCGTGCTGGTGGGCACCTTGCGCACCTTGGGCAAGCCTTCGGTTGAGAAAGCCTGTTTGGCCTACACCGAGTTGTTTCGCAACATCCCTTTGCTGGTGCAAATGTTCCTGTGGTACTTTGTGTTCCCCGAGCTGCTGCCCCAGGCCTGGGGAGATGCCATCAAGCAAATGCCGCCGCCCTGGTCGTCCCTGGTGCCTGCGGTGTTGTGCTTGGGCTTGTTCATGTCGGTGCGGGTGGCCGAGCAAGTGCGCTCGGGCATCCAAGCCCTGCCCAAAGGCCAGCGCATGGCTGGGCTAGCCGTGGGCTTGACCACCTGGCAAACCTACCGCTATGTGTTGTTGCCGGTGGTGTTTCGCATCATCTTGCCGCCACTGACCTCGGAGTTTTTGAACACCATCAAAAACACGTCTGGCCTTGACGATTGGTTTGATGGAACTCACCGGCCGCGCGCGGGCGATGCAGGAATTCAGCTTCCATGTGTTTGAGGCCTTTGCCGCCGCCACCTTGATTTACCTGCTGGTCAACCTGTGTGTGGTGCTGGCCATGCGCAAGTTGGAGAACCACCTGCGTTTGCCGGGCTTCATTGGCTCGGCCAGCCAAACACCGCAGGCTGGGCACTGACCATGAACTACGACTTTGACGTCATCGCCCGCTCTTGGGAGTACCTGTTCAAAGAGGGCATGCGCTTTACCCTCACCCTCACCGCCTTGGCCATGGTGGGCGGCGTGGTGTTGGGCACCTTGCTGGCCTTGATGCGCTTGTCACCCATCAAACCGTTGTCGGCCTTTGCCGGTGCTTATGTGAACCTGATGCGCTCGCTGCCGCTGGTGCTGGTGATTTTTTGGTTCTTCTTTTTGGTGCCCTGGCTCGGGGCCTGGATTCTGGGCAGCAAAGAACCCATCAAGGTGGGTGCTTTTGCCAGCGCCTTGATCACCTTCACCTTGTTTGAAGCGGCCTTCTTTTGCGAGATCATGCGCGCGGGCATTCAGTCCATTCCCAGCGGGCAAATTTCTGCCGCCTATGCGATTGGCCTGAACTACCGCCAAGCCATGTCTTATGTGGTGTTGCCACAAGCGTTTCGCAACATGCTGCCGGTGCTGATGACACAAACCATCATCTTGTTCCAAGACACCTCGCTGGTGTATGTGATTTCCAGCACCGACTTTTTGGGGGCGGCCAGCAAAGTGGCCAACCGCGACAGCCGCCTGCTTGAGATGTACACCTTTGCCGCACTGGTGTACTTTGTGATTTGTTCCCTCGCCTCTTGGGGTGTGCGTCGCTTGCAAGCGCGCACCGCCATCATCCGCTGATCTGCTGAAAGACCCACATGCCTGCAACCCTCCACTTCCAAAACGTGAGCAAATGGTATGGGAGCTTCCAAGTGCTCAACCAATGCAGCACCCAGGTCAACAAGGGCGAAGTGGTGGTGGTGTGCGGGCCATCCGGATCGGGCAAATCCACGCTCATCAAATGCGCCAACGGCTTGGAGCCGTTTCAACAAGGCAGCATCCACATGGACGGCATTTCAGTCGGAGACGCAGCCACCAACCTGCCCCAGTTGCGTGCGCGCATTGGCATGGTGTTTCAACACTTTGAGTTGTTTCCGCACCTGAACGTGACCGAAAACCTCACCTTGGGCCAGCTCAAGGTGCTGGGGCGCTCGCCCGAGCAGGCGCGCACAAAAGCTTTGGGTTTGTTGGAGCGGGTGGGCTTGTCCGAGCATGCGAACAAGTTTCCGGGTCAGCTGTCAGGGGGACAGCAGCAACGCGTGGCCATCGCCCGGGCCTTGGCCATGGACCCGGTGGCCATGTTGTTTGACGAGCCGACTTCTGCGCTGGACCCAGAAATGGTCAGCGAAGTGCTCGATGTGATGGTTCAACTGGCCTCAGAAGGCATGACCATGATGGTCGTCACCCACGAAATGGGCTTTGCCCGCAAAGTGGCCCACCGCGTCATCTTCATGGATCAAGGAAAAATCGTGGAAGACTGCACCCGCGATGAGTTTTTCGGTGCCCCCCGCAGCGCACGGGCGCAGGAGTTTTTGTCTAAGATTTTGAGTCATTGATGGGTGTGGTCCC
>RFNL01000146.1 GCA_009927195.1 Betaproteobacteria bacterium
ATTTGCGGGCGCGCCAATACCTTGCCCGCCAAATGGAAAACCATTTTTTTGGTGACGGTGCTGACGCCGCCCAAGGCTACGTGCCGCCGACTGCCGCTTAAGCGGCAAACGTGAAAATCAAACGCGTCATTGTCATCGGCGCTGGTTTGGCGGGTGCCGCGGTTGCACGTGCTTTGGCCGACAAAGGGTGGAAGGTGTTGGTGCTGGAAAGCGGCAACAAGGTTTGCAGTGGTGGTTCGGGCGTGCCGGTGGGGGTGCTGTCCTGCCATGTGTCGATCGACGACAACCCGCTGTCCAACTCACCCGCGAAGGCCTGCTGTGGACCAGACGCTTTGCGCAAGCGCATTTGGCAGAAGGTGTGGACTGGTTGGGCAGTGGTGTGTTGGAGCGTCGGCTGACGCCCCAAGGGCAGCCGCAAAAAACCTGGTCACAACCCACGGATGACAGCATTTGGCATGGCCATTTGAGTCTGGCATCGCCCGGGCAATTGGCGGCTGCGGGCTTGACCGAAGACGACCCACCATCCCTCTGGCAACACCAAGGTGCGTGGATCAAACCGGCGGCCCTGGTGAAAGCCCTGTTGAAGCACGAGGCCATCGAGCTGCAAACCCGTGCGGAAGTGGAAACCCTGCATCGCAACACGTGCACTGGCGAATGGTGCTTGCGGATCAAAAACCACATCGCGATGTCTAACATGGGCCGTTCGCACACCCACAGCACCGAAACTGCGCCCCATGTGGTGTTGGCCCTGGGTGCGCACACGCCTGATTTTTTGAACCAGGTGCTGGATGCCGATGCCATGGGTTTGCACCCCATTGCAGGCATGGTGAGTTGGGGCTTGATGCCTGCTGCCACAACCCCAGCACTGCCTTCCTTTGCGGTGAATGGCCATGGCAGTTTTGTCAGCGGCGTGCCCACCACCGAGGGGGCCGCTTGGTACACGGGGGCGACCTTTGAGCGCAACGCGACCACCACCGCGGTCACTGCATCAGGCCACGCCCACAACCACCAGCGATTGGGTCAGTTGCTGCCCTTGGCCCAGCAACGGTTGGCGGCACAGTGGTCGGATGCCAGCCAACTGAAAGGCTGGACGGGTGCACGCTGTGCCTCGATCAACCGCATGCCCAAAGTCGGCTTGTTCGACGAAACACAGTTCCCGGGCTTGCACCTCTTGAGCGCCATGGGTGCCAGAGGCTTGACCCTCAGCTTGTTGTGCGCCGAGGTGTTGGCTTGTCACATGGACGGGGGCCCTGCACCACTGAGCGAAAAACTGATGCAAACCATGCGGTGTCAACCCACCTTGACTTGATCAGGCCAGTAAGGGGAACTGGCCAACCAAGGTCGCTCGACCACTGCTGGCTTGACCAACCACGTTTGATATAGCCCATAGGCATATGGCTCCAACTAAAAAATAGTTGGGAACCCTGATAAGCCCCCCTATAGTCCCGCCCTTATGGAAAATTTTGCATTTGTGCTAGCAGGTTTCGTGGTGGGTTTGATTGTGGGCCTCACCGGCGTCGGCGGCGGCTCTCTCATGACCCCATTGCTCATCTTTGGCTTTGGCATCAAGCCAGCGTTGGCCGTGGGCACCGATTTGCTGTTCGCTTCGGGCACCAAGTTCGGTGGCTTGCTCAACTTCGCCCGTCAACGCGTCATCCCTTGGCGCGTGGTGTTCAGCCTGAGTGCTGGCAGCGTGCCTGCGGCTTTGCTCACCTTATGGGCCTTGCATGAATGGGGCACGTCCAACCCCATGGTGCAACGGGCCATCACCTTCACCTTGGGCATCGCCCTGTTGCTCACAGCAGCAGCCACGTTGTACAAAGCCATTCGCGCACCGTGCCGTGCTGAAGAGGTCGATGACCAATCCTTGGAGCGTCCCGCCGACCATGCCAAACACCCGCTGTTGCCTGTGTTGTTTGGCGCGGTCATAGGTGTGTTGGTCACGCTCACCTCGGTGGGCGCCGGTGCCATTGGGGTCACCGTGTTGATGCTGCTTTATCCCCAATTGCCGCTCTACCGCATTGTGGCGGCTGACATCGCCTATGCCGTACCCCTCACATTGGTGGCGGGCCTGGGTCATGCCGCGTTGGGCACGGTGGATTGGTCTTTGTTGGCTTTGTTGCTGACAGGTTCGATCCCTGGCATTTGGTTGGGCTCGCACTTGATCAGTCGCGTGCCCGAACGGTTCATCCGCTCTGCCCTTTCTGTGTTGTTGGCTTGGGCTGGCAGCAAACTTGTTTTGATCTGAACACACCATGTACCAATACACCGACTTCGACCGCCGTTTCATCCATGAGCGCGCCGCTCAATACCGCGATCAACTCACACGCCGCTTGAATGGCCAACTCAGCGAAGAAGAGTTTCGGCCGCTGCGTTTGCAAAACGGTTGGTATCTGCAGCGCTATGCGCCCATGCTGCGCGTGGCCGTGCCTTATGGCGAACTCAACAGCGCGCAGTTGCGCGTGTTGGCACACATTGCCCGCGAATACGACCGTCCCGACGAGGCCCTGTTCCAAACCGCGCAAGCCAAGCAAAACGCCATTGGCGGCATTCCAGCGCCCGCCTTGAGCCATGGCTACGCCCATTTCACCACCCGCCAAAACCTGCAATACAACTGGATTCCGTTGGCGAAAAGCGCCGATGTGATGGACCTGTTGG
>RFNL01000219.1 GCA_009927195.1 Betaproteobacteria bacterium
GATGTGATCAAAACCTATGTGCGGCTGGGCATGGGGGTGGGCATCGTGGCCGAAATGGCCATGGACGAAAAAAACGAAGAGGATTTGGTCTGCCGCCCATTGGGCCATTTGCTCGGTCACAATGTGGCCCGCGTGGCTTTCAAGCGCGGCACATACTTGCGCAATTTTGTGTATGAGTTCGCCCAAATGCTCAGCCCCCAATTGACCCAGGCCGCCGTGCAAGAAGCCATGCAGTCCCCATGGATGCCCCAACCCAGCAAACCGAATTGAAAGCCTTAGACGCTGACCATGACACCCACGATCGACACCAAACTGCCCAACGTGGGCACCACCATTTTTACCGTGATGTCGGCCCTGGCCAGCGAACACCAAGCGGTCAATCTGGGCCAAGGATTTCCAGACTTTGGCTGTGATCCGGCCCTGATCGATGCGGTCAGTGATGCCATGCGCGAAGGCCTGAACCAATACCCCTCCATGTTGGGTGTGTTGGAGCTGCGCCAAGCCATCGCCCAAAAAATCCAAACCCTTTATCAAAAGGCCTGCGACCCGGTGAGCGAAATCACCGTCACCGCGGGTGCGACCCAGGCGATCATCAATGCCATCTTGGCCGTGGTGCGACCGGGCGACGAGGTCATCGTGCTCGAGCCCTGCTACGACAGTTACATCCCCAACATCGAGTTGGCCGGTGGCACCGTGGTGCGTGTCCCCCTCACACCGGGCAATTTCCGACCCGACTTTGACCGCATCAGCGCGGCTATCACGGCGCGCACCCGAGCCCTCTTGATCAATTCGCCGCACAACCCCAGTGCCACGGTGTGGAGCGATGCAGACATGCTGCGATTGCAAGACATATTGACCCCCACCCAGGTGCTGTTGATCAGCGATGAGGTCTACGAGCACATGGTGTATGCCCCCTTGGTGCACCGCAGTGCCGCCTCTTACCCGGGTTTGGCCGAACGTGCCTTCATCATCTCCAGCTTTGGCAAAACCTACCACGTCACAGGCTGGAAAGTGGCCTATTGCGCCGCACCACCCAGCCTGACTGCCGAATTTCGCAAAGTCCACCAGTTCAATGTGTTCACCGTCAACACACCGGTGCAATACGGTTTGGCCCGCTTCATGGCACACACCGATGCATACATGGGCTTGCCCGCTTTTTATGCCCGCAAACGCGACTTTTTTCGCGCGGGTTTGGAGCGCACCTCATTCAAGTTGCTGCCCAGCGAGGGCAGTTATTTCCAATGTGTGCGGATTGACGGACTCCAAGTGGCGGAAAAAAACCTCAGTGAAAGCGACTTCTGCCAATGGCTCACGACTGAAATTGGGGTGGCCGCCATTCCCTTGTCGGCCTTTTATGCCGATGGCTTTGACCAACGGGTGATTCGTTTTTGCTTTGCCAAAAAAGACGAGACCTTGAAACTGGCCCTGGAGCGCTTGTCCCGCCTGTGAACCAAGGCAGGCTCAGTGGTGGAGTTGTGACCAGGCCTTGTCCAGGCGTTTGAGGCTCACTGGTTGCGGGGTGCGCAACTCTTGGGCAAAAAAACTCACCCGCAGTTCTTCGATCATCCAGCGAAACTCCAGCATGCGCTCATCAGCGACGCCTTTGCGCTCGGCCACCAAGCGCCAATAGCGCTGCTCCAGGGGCCGCAACTCGGCCAAGCGCTGGGTGTCCCGGGCCGGATCGGCGCGCCATTTGTCCAATCGCAACACCACTGCTTTGAGGTAGCGTGCAAAGTGTTGCAACTGCGGCCATGGGGTGGTGATGACAAAGTGTTTGGGCATCAAACGCACCAGTTGCTGGGCACAGTCGGCCGTGGCTTCGGTGGCGTTTTTGCTGTCTTTGATTTTGCGCAAGGCCAAGGCGTATTCGGACAGCACCACGCCCACCAGGCGCGCCACCTCTTGGGCTATCAGGGTCAGGCGGCCTCGCCCGTCGGCCAATCGGCTAAGAAAAGCGGCTTCGTCACTGGGCAAAGGATCGGTCAAGAAAGCCCGCTCCAGCGCCACATCCACAATTTGCTGTTTGAGCTCTTCCACACTGCCCAACGGCATGTAGGCCACCGCCATCTTTTGCAGATCGGGGATATTTTTCTCCAGGTACTTGAGCGCATCTTTGATTTGCAATGCGAACAAGCGCCGCAGTCCGGCACGGTGTTTCTGGTCGGCCATCTCCGGCTCGTCAAACACCTCAATGCGCACCCCATCCCCGGCATCAACCAAGGCTGGGAAACCCACCAATAGCTGATTGGATTTGCGTATTTCCATCAACTCGGGCAACACGCCAAACTGCCAACTGGTGAATGTTTGGTCGGTCAACGGCGGCTGACCCTGGGCCTGCGCTGGGTTTGCTGCATGGGTTGTTTTCGGCTGGGCTGGCAAATGCGTTGGGGCAGTGTCCAGCAGGGCCGCAGCCTGGTTCACACTCCCCGGCGGGGAGCCCAGGTTTTTCAGTTGGGCCAAGGCCTGGAAAGCCCCACGCGCCTGGCTGCCCCATTCGGCCTTGAGCGCACCCAGGTTGCGGCCCATGCCCAACTGGCGACCATGCTCGTCCACCACCCGCAGGTTCATGAACAAATGCGGGCTGAGCATGTCGAGTTTGAAGTCGGCCCGCTTGACATCCAAACTGGTTTGGGCGCGCACCCGGGCCAGCAGGGCATCGGTGAGTGATCCCGCGCCAAACACCTCGGCCTGACCCAAACTTTGCGCCAATTTCTCAGCTGCCTCGGGCAAAGGCACAAACCGGGATCGTGGTTTTTGCGGCAAACTCTTCAGCAAAGCCTGGATCTTGTCTTTCAGCATGCCCGGCACCAACCACTCGGTGCGCTCCTGGCTGACCTGGTTGAGCACAAACAGGGGCACGCTGACGGTAATACCATCGCGCACATCGCCCGGCGCATGCAGGTATTCAACCCGGCAGTCCACGCCGCCCAGTCGCAACGCATTGGGAAACGCCTGGGCCGTGACACTTTGCGCCCCATGGCGCATCAAATCGGCCCGGTCCATGCACAACAAATCGGGTTGGCCCTGGCGGGCTTTGTCGTACCACTGCTGCAAACTGCGTCGACTGTTGACCTCGGGGGGGAGTTGGGCCTCGTAAAAGGCCTCCATGATGGCATCGTCAACCAGCACATCCTGTCGGCGTGACTTGTGTTCCAAGGCCTGGACCTGGGTCAATAAGCGTTGATTGACCCGCATAAAAGGCCAATCGCCATCGAGTTGCCCATCGACCAGGGCCTGACGGATGAAGATTTGTCGCGCCCCCGTCTCGTCCACCCGTGCATAGGGTTTGCGCCGCCCGCTGTAAACCACCAGGCCGTACAAGGTGGCTCGCTCCATCGCCAGCACCTCGCCGCTGCGTTTGTCCCAATGGGGGTCGAGCATTTGGCGGCGCAGCAAATGACCCGATAACTGCTCCAGCCATTTGGGATCGATGTGCGCCAAACCTCGGCCAAATAGACGCGAGGTTTCGACCAACTCCGCGCACACCACCCATCGGCCGGGCTTTTTTTTCAACCGGTGGCCCGGATGGGGATGGAAACGAATGCCGCGCGCGCCCAGGTAGGCCTCATCGTCGTCGGATTTGAAGCCGATGTTGCCCAATAAACCAGAAAGCAATGACAAGTGCAATTGCTCATGGCTGGCCGGCACGGTGTTGCGCAACCAGCGTTGCTCGTCGACAACCGATACCAATTGCGCATGCACATCGCGCCACTCGCGCCAGCGCCGCACATGGATGAAGCTTTGCTTGAGCAGGTTCTCCAGCTTGCGTTGGCTCAGTTTGTCTTCACCCACCCGGTGCGATTCGATCCAGTTCCACAAGCGCAGATAACTGACAAATTCGCTTTGGTCGTCGTCAAAACGGGCATGGGCTTGGTCGGCCGCCGCACGCGACTCGGGCGGGCGATCGCGCACATCTTGGATGCCCATGGCCGCTGCAATGATGAGCACCTCGCTCAAGGACTGGCGTTGGCGTGCCTCCAACACCATGCGGCCCACGCGTGGATCCAGGGGCAAGCGCGCCAGTGATCGGCCCAACTCGGTGAGCTGGTTTTGTTCATCCACGGCGGCCAACTCCGACAGCAATTGGTAGCCATCGGCAATGGCTTTGGGTCTAGGGGCCTCCAGAAACGGAAAGTCGTTCACCTCGCCCAGGTGCAGCGACTTCATGCGCAAAATCACACCCGCCAAAGAGCTGCGCAAAATCTCCGGCTCGGTGAATGCAGGCCGGGCGGCAAAGTCTTTTTCGTCATAAAGGCGGATGCACACGCCCTCGGCCACCCGACCACAGCGGCCGCTGCGCTGGTTGGCCGCAGCTTGGCTGATGGGCTCGACCAACAACTGCTCGACCTTGCTGCGAAAGCTGTAGCGCTTGATGCGGGCGGTCCCCGCATCGATCACACTGCGGATGCCTGGTACGGTCAAGGATGTTTCGGCCACATTGGTGGCCAACACAATGCGTCGTTCGTGATGGGGGGCAAATACACGCTCTTGATCGGCCTGCGACAAACGCGAATACAGTGGCAAGACCTCGGTACCGCGCCATGCCGGTTGGCGGGTGACATGACTGCGCAAGTGATCGGCGGCATCGCGGATTTCACGCTCGCCGGGCAAAAACACCAACACATCCCCTTGGCCAAGCGGGTCTCGCCACAACTCGTCAAGCGCATCGGATATGGCCTCGTTCAATCCGTATTCTCGGCTTTCTTCAAACGGGCGATAGCGCAATTCCACCGGGTAGGTGCGCCCTGAAACCAGGATCACCGGTGCTGGCCCTTGGGCAGTAGCAAAGTGCTGGGCAAAACGATCGGCATCAATGGTGGCCGAGGTCACCACGATTTTCAAATCCGGCCGACGCGGCAAAATTTGGCGCAAATAACCCAGCAAAAAATCAATGTTCAGGCTGCGCTCATGGGCCTCATCAATGATCAAGGTTTCATACGCCTGCAGCAAGGGGTCGGTTTGGGTCTCGGCCAGCAAAATGCCGTCGGTCATGAGCTTGACCGATGCACCAGGGCTGATGCGGTCTTGAAAGCGAATTTTGTAGCCCACCACCTCCCCCAAGGGGGTTTGCAATTCATCGGCGATGCGCTTGGCCACCGTGGTGGCGGCAATGCGCCGTGGCTGGGTGTGGCCAATCAGACGCGGCTTTTGACCCGGTGGTGTGCGACCTGCGCCTCGGTCCAGCGCCAAAGCCATTTTCGGCAACTGGGTGGTTTTGCCCGATCCCGTCTCCCCGCAAACAATCACCACAGGGTGTTGGACCATCGCGGCCATGATGTCTTCGCGGCGCGATGACACTGGCAGTTCTGTGGGGAATTCAATCTTCAAAGCGCGCGACAAAGCGGAGGGATGTTCTGGGTGACAATCTGTGATTATCCGCTGAGCCTCTTACTCTAGCCCCCATGTCCACCGTTTTCAACTTCACCTTTGTGCCCTGGTTTCGTTCGGTGGCCCCATACATCCACATGCACCGGGGCAAGACCTTTGTGGTGGGCATTGCTGGCGAAGCCATTGCAGCGGGCAAGTTGCCCCATTTGGTGCAAGACCTGGCCCTGATCCAGAGCATGGGGGTCAAGATCGTGTTGGTGCATGGTTTTCGCCCTCAGGTCAACGAACAACTATTGGCCAAGGGCCATGCCCCGCAGTATGTCAACGGACTGCGCATCACCGACAGCGTGGCCTTGGACTGTGCCCAAGAAGCGGCCGGCCAACTGCGCTATGAGATTGAAGCCGCCTTCAGCCAAGGTCTGCCCAACACACCCATGGCTGGAGCCACGGTGCGGGTGATGTCGGGTAACTTCATCACCGCGCGTCCAGTGGGGGTGGTCGATGGGGTGGATTTTCAGCACTCTGGCGTGGTGCGCAAAGTCGACGTGCAAGGCATCACCCAGACCCTGCATGCTGGCGCAGTGGTCTTGCTCTCGCCCTTTGGTTTTTCCCCCACCGGTGAAGCTTTCAACCTCACCATGGAAGAGGTGGCCACTTCGGTGGCCTGTGCCTTGCAAGCCGACAAACTGATTTTTGTCACCGAAACCCCTGGGATTCGGGTGCGCCCCCTTGACCCGGCGAGCGAGGACAACCCAATCGATACCGAGTTGCCCTTGGCTGCGGCCGAGGCCTTGCTGGCCCAAATACCAGCCGCTCAGATGCCTACCGACATCCCTTTTTACCTGCAACACTGCGTCAGCGCTTGCAAAAGGGGTGTCGAGCGCAGCCACATTCTGCCCTTTGCGGTGGATGGGGCCCTGCTGCTGGAGGTGTATGTGCACGACGGCATTGGCACCATGGTGGTGGACGAGAAACTCGAGAGCCTGCGCGAAGCCACCCATGAGGACGTGGGCGGCATCTTGCAGTTGATCGAACCCTTTGAGCGCGACGGCACCCTGGTCAAGCGTGCCCGAACCGAGATCGAACGTGATATCGGCCAATACACTGTCATCGAACACGATGGGGTGATATTTGCTTGCGCCGCCCTGTACCCCTATCCAGAAGCCCATTGCGCCGAATTGGCCGCTCTCACCGTCTCGCCAAGCTCACAAGGTCAAGGAGACGGTGAGAAAGTGCTCAAGCGCATCGAACAACGCTGCCGCGCCCAAGGCCTTGAACATATTTTTGTGCTGACGACCCGCACCATGCACTGGTTCTTAAAGCGCGGCTTTGAGCAAGCCGACATCGACGCGTTGCCCGAAGCGCGCAAACGCAAATACAACTGGGACCGCAAAAGCGTGGTGCTGATCAAAAAATTATCCTGAATGACCGCCGGTGGGTGGGTTGTTTTTGCCCCAAAACGCACGCTTTTACGCCCGGCAGTCCCAGTTCAATGTGGTTTTTGTCCAGCCAAACCGACTGTCACCGAGGCTTTGCAAAGCTTGCTAAAGTTCGCCCCATTCAATCTGGAGAATAAAGCCCATGGCACGCACCGTTCAATGCATCAAATTAGGCACTGAGGCCGAAGGCCTGGATTTCCCCCCCTACCCAGGTGAATTGGGCAAACGCATTTGGGAAAGCGTCAGCAAACAGGCTTGGGCCGACTGGCTCAAGCA
>RFNL01000291.1 GCA_009927195.1 Betaproteobacteria bacterium
AGAGTCGATGGCTTCCAAGGCCACTCGGGGCTGCAAATGGGCTTTGGCGAAGGCGTTGTCGATGCGCGTGCGGCCCGTGAATGAAGGGTGGTAAGTGACCAAGGGTTGATCGGCCAATGCGGCCAGGCTCAGGGGGTGTTCCACCAAAGCATGGCCAACGGGCAAGACCAAAACATGCTGCCATGCATAACAGGGCAGGGTGACCAGGTCGGGGTAATCGGCCAGCGATTCGGTGGCCATCCCCAGCTCGGCGACCTCGTCAAGCACCATTTGGGCCACCTGGCCTGGAGCACCTTGGTGCATGCTGACATTGACCAAAGGGTAGGAGGTGCGCAGTTGGGTCACGGGCTTGGGCAAAACATACCGGGCTTGGGTGTGGGTGGCTGCGATCGACAAGGTGCCCCGGTCTTGCTGACTGTATTGCTCGCCAATGCGCTTGAGGTTGCTGACCTCTGCCAAGATGCGCTCGATGCTGTGCAAGACTTGCTGGCCGGGCTCGGTGACCCGCTTGAGCCGCTTGCCGTGGCGCGTGAAGATGTCAATGCCCAACTCCTGCTCCAACTCCAAAATGGCCTTGGAGACACCCGGTTGTGAGGTGTGCAAGGCCTTGGCCGCTTCGGTCAGGTTGAGGTTGCGGCGCACCGCTTCCTGGACAAACTTGAATTGGTGCAGGTTCATGGAAGATCGCTGACAGGTTGTGCAGGCTTGGGATGACCCGGCAGGCCCATACAGGCCGCCTGGGCCAAGGCCTCGAGCACCACTGATTGCTCGCCAACAGCGGGTTGCAAGTCAAACATGACGTTGGGATGGTCCAGGCGCAACTGCGCCATCAAACCAGGCAGGTCCTCTCGCAGGTGCTTGCCCACGCCCAAAAACATCGGCAATACACGGATATGGAAATGGCCCAATGCAACTGCTTGCGCCACCGCTTGGGTCAGCTTGGGCTCGGTCAACTCCAGGTAAGCACAAGTCACCCAAGTCTCGGGCAAGTGCGCACGTGTGCGCTCGGCCACGGCAAGCATGGGGATTTGCCAGGCGGGGTCGCGTGAACCATGGGCGAACAAAATAATGGCCGTCATTGGCGCAGCACCAACCAGGCGAAAGCGCCCAAAGACAGCAGGGAATACAGAATGCCGGGCAAGGCGGCCGCCAACCAAGGCGTCCATTGTTTGAGGTTGCCGATGTGGCCAAACATATTGTTGAGCAAGAAAAAACTCACCCCAAACAATACCCCGATGAACACGAAGGTGGCGATATTGGCATTGCGCATGTGCAAATAAGCAAAGGGCAGCGCCAAAACCACCATCACCAGGCAACTCAGAGGGTAAAAGACCTTTTTCCAAAATTCGATTTCATAGATTTGGGCGGTTTGGGCATTGTTTTCCAAATGCCGCACATAGTGGAACAGGTCCCAAATGCCCATGCGTTCAGGTTTGATCAAGGCCACGGTGACCATGTCTTGGGTGATCTCTGAGGGCCACAACAAGTCGGGCATGTTGTGTTGTTTGAGGGCTTGGTCTTGCCCCGCTTGGGGGTCAAATTCGACGCGTTCGACGTCGCCCAAAACCCAACCGCCATTGGGTGCAATTTCTCCATGCCGGGCCAAGGTTTGCGATAACAACCGGCCATTGGGGGAGAACTCATAAATGCGGATATCTCGCATCTGGCCCTCTCCATTGATGGTGCCCACATTCACGGCGTATTGGCTGAATTTTTGCTTCTCTTTCAGCCAGGCGCCGTTTTGTCCGATGTGCAAGACCCCGCCTTCAAAACGCGACTTGAGCAAGCGGCCTTCGCGCTCGCACCACGGGGCGATGTAGTCACCCATGACAAAGGTGAGCAGGGCAAACAACAAGCCCAGCAGCATCAAATGGCGCAAGGCTTGGCCAGGTCCCATGCCACTGGTGCGCAATATGGTGAATTCAGAAGACTGGGCCATGCGGGACATGACAAAAATGCAACCGATCAAAACCGTGATGGGCAGTAACTCGTAAATGTGGATGGGCACCAACAGGGCCACATACAGCAAGGCATGGTTGAGCAGGTAGTTCGGGGAGTAGCGCCCAGCCACGTTTTGCAGGTCCTCGACCAAGTCAAAGAAGAAAAACAAACCCAAAAAGGCCAGCGTCACAAAGGCCACTGCGGTCAAAACCTCTGCGTAAATCAAGCGGCGCAAGGTTTTCATGGTGGGACCCTTTGCGACACCAACCTGGGCAGCCAATGCCGCCAGGACCACTGGTGGTGACGCACCAAAATACCGACCAGGGCAAACGCAAAAACGCCACCGTGCAGCGCCAGGGTGAATCCCCAGGGGGTGACTTTGTGATTGACCATCCAGGCTTTACCGATGTTGATCATGTTGGTGTAGACCAAGAAGGAGAACAAGGCCAACATGAGTTGCAAACCGCGACCCGAGCGCGGGTTGAATTGCGCCATCAGCAAAGCCAGCAACACGAAATTCAAGCAAGCCAATATGCCGCCCAGGCGCCACACCATTTCGGCTTGGTTTTCCAAGTTGGGTTGCGAGAGGAGTTCGTTGAATGAAAGCATTTTGGCCGAAAGCTGGGTGGGGTTGACCAGGGTGCGGCTGATGCGGGTGGCGTAATTGTCAAATTCGGCCAGGGTCATTTCTTGGGTGGCATGTCGCCGCTCCAGCCTTTGTCCATGTTCCAGCACCAAAAATCGCTCATCACCGCGCTGGTCAATGCGACCCGTGCGGGCTGTGGCGATCACGGTTTTTTCGGCATCATGAATAGAGATGAAGACGTTTTTGCCTTGCAAGTCATCGCTTTGGTCTTTTTCTATGAAAAAAACCCGTTGCCCTGAAGCCGATGATTGAAATTGCCCTGGGGTGACCCGCTCCAAGTCGCCCCGTTTTTCGTAGCGCTCACGCAAATCCTGAACCTGTTGGTTGCTCCATGGCCAAACCAGCAAAATCAACAGCGACACAATCAGGATCAGGGGCCAGTTGAATTGCCACAGTGGTCTCAGCAACTGCATCAAGCCGTGACCGCTGGTGAGCCAAATCACCATCTCGTTGTCGCGGTACAGGCGCGACAAGGTGGCCACCATGGCAATGAACAAACTGAGGGTAAAGATGGTGGGCAAATAGCCCAGCACGGTGAAACCCAGCACCAGACTGACCTCTGCGGGGTTGACGTTGCCAGTGGAGGCCAGCCCAAGGGTGCGGATCAGCACCATGGTCATCACCACCGTGACCAGCACCACCAAGGTGGCACCAAATCCGCGGTTGAGCTCTTGCTTGAGACTGGAATCGAATAACATACCGTTCACAGGAAACCCCGATTATGAACTTCAGTTTGCTCACGCTCTCGTCCAACGCTGTCCACAGCCACAAATCCGATGTCTTAGTGGTGTTGATACCGGAGGGGCTCAAGCCGGCCCGTGGTCCATTCGCCGATTGGTTGCAGCGTCACCTCAAAAGTGGCGATTTCAACACCCAGGTTGGCTTTCACCTGACTGCATTTGATGCCCCTGGTTGGTCGGCCAAACGCGTGTGTGTTGTTGGCGTGGGCGCTGGGAGTGCGGCCCAAGTGCGCCAGGCTTTGAGCACCGCATGGGGTGTTTTGAAGGTGGCCAAGCCAGAGGCTTTGTCGGTCTGGATGCCCGAGTCCAACCCGCCCATGCTGGGCGCCGTCATGCAGGCCTTGGCCGATGCCACCTATGTCTTTACCACCACCAAGCCCAGCGCCAAGGCGCGCAATTTGAAACGGGTCACGCTGGCCATGCCCGATGCCAGCAAACACAAGATCGAATTCGCCCGCCAGCAAGCCCTGATCGAAGGGGTGGAGTGGGCCAAGGAATGGGGCAACCGGCCTGCCAACCATGCCACACCGGCCATGCTGGCCAAAGCTGCCCAGGGCTTGGCCAAACACCGGCGGATGCGCTGCCAGGTGTTGGGGCCTAAAGAGGTGAATAAATTGGGCATGGGCTCGTTTGCAGCCGTGGCCCAGGCTTCGGCCGAGCCCTTGCGCTTCATCGTGCTGAACTACAACGGTGCGGCCAAGTCCCAAGCCCCAGTGGTGTTGGTCGGCAAGGGCATCACTTTTGACACCGGCGGCATTTCGCTCAAACCCGGTGCGGCCATGGACGAAATGAAATTTGACATGTGCGGTGCGGCCAGTGTGCTGGGGACCTTTTTGGCCCTGGCCAAACTGCAACCGGCCATCAATGTGGTGGGCCTGATCCCCGCTTGCGAAAACATGCCCGATGGCCGTGCCCTCAAACCCGGGGACGTGGTCACCAGCATGAGCGGCCAAACCATTGAAATCCTTAACACCGATGCCGAAGGCCGTTTGATTTTGTGCGATGCCCTGACTTACGCCAAGCGTTTCAAGCCCAGCGCGGTGATTGACATTGCCACCCTGACCGGCGCGTGTGTGATTGCCTTGGGCCATGTGCGCAGTGGTATGTATGCCAGCGACGATGCGCTGGCCCAAGCCTTGGAGGCGGCGGGAGAAGCCGCCCACGACCTGTGTTGGCGCATGCCATTGGACGAGGCCTATGCCGAAGGGTTGAAGTCCAACTTTGCCGATGTGGCCAATGTGGCAGATCGGGCGGCTGGATCCGTCACCGCGGCCAAGTTTTTGCAGCGCTTTGCCACGGACTTCCCCTGGGCCCATTTGGACATTGCAGGCACCGCCTGGAAAAGCGGGGCGACCAAAGGCGCGACCGGTCGCCCCGTGGGTTTGTTGTTGCAATATTTATTGGCCCAAACCCAAAACAACGAGCACTGATGGAGGTGGCATTTCACTTCAATGTGAGCGACACCACGGATTACACCTGTCGGTGGTTGCGCAAGGCCCAGTCGCAGGGCGCTCGGGTGACGGTCACGGGACCTCGCGAGCGCTTGATGGAAATTGATCAACAACTGTGGGCCCTCTCGGCCACAGCCTTTGTGCCCCATGCATGGTCGGATGCCCCGGCCGAGGTGTTGGCGGCCAGTGTCATCATCCTGTGCGAGTCGCTGCCCCATGGAACCCCACGCTGCGATGGCATTTTGCTCAATGCTTGGCCCGATGTGCCCCAAGCCTACGCGGCCTTCGATCGGGTCGTTGAAATCGTGGGTTTGTCAGAGCCCGACCGTGCTCTGGCCCGGTTGCGCTGGAAAACCTATGCACAAGCCCAAAACACCCTGACCCGCCACGATGTGGCGCAAACCACCAGCACCCCATGAATTTGCCTGATTCCCCCCCTGCTTGGGTTCCCACCTTGACCGAAGAGATCGTTCTGGCCCGTGCCGCTGATCAGGCCAATGCCGCGGTCGGCCTGGCCCTGGGACAACACTTTCCATCCGAATTGGATGAAGCCCGTTTGTGCATGTTGGTCACCGACCGGTTGATGGCCCAACTGCCTGACTTGATTCGAGCCTCAGTGCGCGAAATCTTGTTGCAGCAGACGCCCAATGGGCTTGAAAATGTCCACAAGCCGCACGATCCCCCTCACACAGTGGTCTGAATGCCAGTCATTCAGTTATATTTTCATCCTTGCCTGTATCAGGCCATCTTCCCGAAAGGACTCACTATGATCATGAAATCCACCCTCATTGCCGCCGCCAGCTTGATGGCTGTTTCCGGCCACGCGCAGACTGTGGTGAAAATCGGCCATGTCGGACCCATCAGTGGAGCCATTGCCCACTTGGGCAAAGACAACGAAAATGGTGCACGTCTGGCCATTGAAGACCTCAATGCCAAAGGCATCACCATCGGCGGGGCCAAAGTCAAATTCGAACTGATGGCCGAAGACGATGCCGCAGACCCCAAGCAAGGCGCCGCGGCGGCCCAAAAACTGGTGGACGGCAAAGTCAATGGTGTCATTGGCCACCTCAATTCGGGCACGTCCATTCCCGCATCCAAAATTTACAGCGACGCGGGCATCCCTCAAATTTCACCCTCCGCGACCAACCCCAAGTTCACCCGACAGGGCTATAAAACCACCTTCCGGGTGGTGGCCGATGATGTGCACCTGGGCGGCACCTTGGGCCGCTATGCGGTCAAGACCATGAAGGGCAAGAGCATTGCGGTCATCGATGACCGAACCGCTTACGGTCAAGGCGTGGCCGACGAATTTGAAAAGGCCGTCAAGGCCGCCGGTGGCACCGTGGTGGGGCGAGAGTTCACCAACGACAAAGCCACTGATTTCATGCCGATTTTGACCACCCTCAAGGGTAAAAAACCCGATGTGGTGTTCTTCGGGGGCATGGATGCCGTGGCCGGCCCCATGTTGCGCCAAATGAAATCTTTGGGTTTGAATGCCAAGTTCATGGGGGGTGACGGCATTTGTACCGCCGAGTTGTCCAAGCTCGCGGGTGACGCCTTGGCCGATAACCAGGTGGTGTGTGCAGAGGCCGGTGGTGTTGAAGGCGCGCAGAAAAAAGCCATGGACGATTTTGGGGTTCGCTACCAAAAACGTTTCAATGACGATGTCAAGCTCTATGCCCCTTATGTGTACGATGCGGTTAATTTGATGGTTGATGCCATGGTCAAAGCGAAATCCAGCGACCCCGATAAGTACCTGCCGGTGTTGGCCAAAACCACGGCTTACAAAGGCGTCACAGGAACCATTTCCTTCGACGAAAAAGGCGACGTGAAAAATGGTGCCCTGACCTTGTACACCTATAAAACTGGCAAGCGCGACATTTTGTCGGTGGTGCGCTGACCTCCAGGCCGCATTACCCATGAAAAAGGCCCCTTTCGGGGCCTTTTTGCAGGGAAGGCATTTCAGCCCAGGGCTGGCTCTTTGAGCCTTGCTTCGCTGCTGGTGGGTAAAACCTGGCCCAATGCCCCTTCCAGCAAACTCACCGTGCGGTCGACGTTGAGCAGTTTTTCCAAGCCAAACAATCCCACCCGAAAGCTCATGAAATCGGGCCCTTCATCGCACTGCAAGGGCACGCCGGCCGCGGTTTGCAGGCCTTGGGCCAAGAACTTTTTGCTCGATTGCACTTCTGGATCTTGGGTGTAACTGACCACCACGCCAGGCGCTTCAAAGCCGCTGGCGGCCACACTGAGAATGCCGTGGCGGCTGAACATGGCCCGTGCTTTGCGGCCCAACTCAGCCTGGGCCAGGCGCAATCGGTCAAAGCCCAGGGCCTGGGATTCGAGCATCACGGCGCACAGGCGCTTGAGGGCGTCGGTGGGCATGGTGGCATGGTAGGCATGTCCGCCGCCCTCATAGGCTTCCATGATTTGCAACCATTTTTTGAGGTCACAGGCAAAACTGGTGCTGGTGGTGGACTCGATCGCTTGCCGGGCGCGCTCGCTCAAGGCCACCATGGCGCAACAAGGTGAACTGCTCCAGCCTTTTTGCGGGGCCGTGATCAGCACATCCACGCCACAGGCCTGCATGTCCACCCACATCGCTCCCGAGGCGATGCAGTCCAAAACGAACAGACCGCCCACGGCATGAACCGCATCTGCCACTTGCCGCAGGTAGGCATCGGGCAACATCATGCCGCAAGAAGTTTCGACATGGGGGGCAAAGACCACGGCCGGTTTCTCTTGGGCAATGGTGCCCACCACTTCGTCAATCGGGGCGGGCGAGAAGGGTTGCTGGGGGCCGGGTGTCATGCGCCGCGCTTTGAGCACGGTGCACGAAGCGGGGATGCGGCCCATCTCAAAAACCTGGGTCCAGCGGTAGCTGAACCAGCCATTGCGGATCACCAACACCGGTTTGCCGGTGGCAAATTGGCGTGCCACAGCCTCCATGCCAAAGGTGCCGCTGCCCGGGACCAAAACGGCGCAATGGGCGTGGTAAACCTCTTTGATCAAACGAGAGATGTCCCGCATCACTGTTTGAAAATCTTTCGACATGTGGTTGAGCGACCGGTCGGTGTACACCACTGAATATTCCAGCAGTCCATTGGGGTCAACATGGGGCAGTAATCCGGGCATGGGGCTCTCCTTGGTGGGCAATCAGTCTATCACCGCAAGCTCCGGTCTGCACACGCCCAGAATTAGCGAAAAACCATCCCAATGCCATCGGGCGTTGAAGGAGTCCTGTGGGTGACGCCACGGCAAAACGGGGTGCCTTGGCATGCTAAATTGTCACTCATGTGGTACAAGGAAATTTCATGAGCACATCCGTTCCCAACCGAGGTCGCAGATCGATTGAAGTGCCCGGTGTCAGTCATGGCAATGCCCCTATTCCCATGGGGGCCCGGGTGGGCAATCTGATTTACTCATCGGGCATCATGGGCAAAGACCCGGCCACGGACACTTTGCCCCCGGATGCACCTGGCCAGGCCAAATTCATGTTCGACAACCTGCGCAGTTTGCTCGCCCAGGCGGGGGCAGGGCTGGGCGATTTGGTCCATGTGAAAGCCTATGTCAAGAACAATAGCCACCGAGATGCCCTCAATGCCGAATGGTTGAAATGTTTTCCCAATCCCCATGACCGTCCTGCCCGCCACACCATGGTGGCCGACCTGCCAGGGGGGATGTTGGTGCAAATCGAAGTGGTGGCCGTGGTTCAGGATGGGGCACATGGCTGACCCCATCAAACGACGGCAGCCAGACCTTGCTGATCGCTAAACCTCAGGTGCTTCATGCTCAACGCTGAACAAAATAAACAACTCACCCAGGTCGGTCCGGGCACACCAATGGGCGAGTTGTTGCGCCGCTACTGGATGCCCATCGCAGGAGTTTCCGAGTTTGACCAGCAAAGCACCAAAGCCATTCGCCTAATGGGCGAAGATTTGGTGCTGTACAAAGACCTGAGCGGCACTTTTGGGCTGGTCGATCGCCAATGTGCCCACCGGCGCGCAGACCTGAGTCACGGCATGGTGGAGAGCAAGGGCTTGCGCTGTAACTACCATGGATGGAATTTTTCCGAGTCCGGCCAGTGCATCGCCCAGCCCTATGAGGACACGGCCTATCCAGAGCGGCGATCCAAAGACCGCATCCGCATCAAGGCATACCCCGTGCAGGTCAAAGGGGGCATGCTGTGGGCTTACATGGGGCCGCAACCGGTTCCCTTGTTGCCCGACTGGGAAGCGTTTTCGTGGCCCAATGGCTTTTGCCAAGTGGTGATCTCTGAAGTTCCGTGCAATTGGTTTCAGTGCCAGGAAAACTCGATCGATCCGGTCCATTTTGAGTGGATGCATGAAAACTGGGGCAACCGATTGCGCACCGGCAGCACCGCTTTGGGCCCAACCCATCTGAAACTCGCTTTCGATGAGTTTGAACATGGTTTCACTTATCGGCGTATCAAACAAGACAGCGACGAGCACAACGAAGCCTGGACCATTGGGCGGGTGTGTCTGTGGCCCAACGGATTTTTCTTGGGTGAACATTTTGAATGGCGGGTGCCCATGGATGATCATCACACCCTGAGCATCACATGGAAATACACCCGCGTGCCAGCTGGCCGAGAACCTTATGTGCAAGACCACATACCCACTTGGTATGGCCCCTTGAAAGATGCTCAGGGCCGATGGATAGACACCCATGTGATGAACCAGGACTTCATCGCCTGGGTCGGACAAGGGGTGGTTGCCGATCGCAGCCAAGAACTGCTGGGTGCCAGTGATGCCGGGGTGGTGGCCATGCGACGGCGTTTTTTCGATGAAATGGCCCGCATTTCGGCCGGCGGTGAGGCCAAAGGTCTGGTGCGCGACCCCTCCCACAATGTCCGTCTGGTGTTGCCAATGATGGACCGTGAAGAATTGCTGCAGGCCCATACCGTGGCACAAATCCTGGCTAACCCCCGCTTGAAAATTTTGTACACCACTTACCCCTTTCAAGCGGGACAGCCTGAGTCGGTGCGACAAGCCTTTTCAGCGGCCATGGGGCTGGAAGCCACCCCGTTTGATGGCATTGTTTTGCGCCGCAGCTCTGAAAAGGTGTTGAGCCCTTGAGCGCTGACAGCATGCGACGGGGTGAGATTTGCGCCTGCCGTTGCGCATGTTCTGAGGACACCCCTTCACCCAAAACAGAACCTCGAAAAATGGCTTGGAAGGCGTGTGAACCCGCGCCAGGCTTGGAACAAAAAACATGAACATTGCCCAATGGCTGGTGCGAGCTGCACACGATCATCCCCAGGCCCCAGCCTTGGCCTGGGGGCGTAGCGTCTTGCACCACCATGGCAACCTGGCCCGCCATGTGTCTGCCATGGGCGCTGGGTTGTGGAAACTGGGGCTGAGCCCGGGGGACCGGGTCGGATTGGTCATGCGCAATCACCCAGCCTATTGGGAGTCTTTGTTGGCCATTTGGTATGCAGGCCTGGTGGCCGTTCCCATCCATTCGCAATTGCACCCCAGGGAACTGGCCTATATTTTTTCCGATGCGGGTACGCCTGTGGTCATCGCGCACCCCAGTACCCTGAGCGCATGTGAACAAGCTGCTGCCGTGTGCCCTGAGGTGCGCCATGTGATTGATGTGGCATCGGCCAACTATCGCCGCTTGGCCCAAGTCGAACCCATGGCGGTGGTGGCGCGCGAACCCTCAGATTTGGCCTGGTTGTTCTACACCAGCGGTACCACCGGTCGGCCCAAGGGTGTCATGTTGTCCCACCACAACCTGCGCACCATGTGTGGGCATTACTTTGCCGATGTGGACACGATTGCGGTGCGAGATTGTGTGGTGCATGCCGCACCCATGTCGCATGGATCGGGTTTGTATGCCTTGCCCCACCTGGCCCAGGCAGCCTGCAATGTGGTGCCCGAGTCCGGGGGTTTTGATGCCCAAGAGTTGTTCGACCTCGGCACGCATTGGCAAGGCATCACCCTGTTTGCTGCGCCCACCATGCTCAAGCGCTTGGTCGAAGCGCCCGGTGACGACCCTTTTTCTGGCTTGAAAACCCTGGTTTATGGCGGTGGCCCCATGTATGTGGCCGACATACAGGCTGCGATGTCCCGCTTTGGCCCGCGCTTTGCGCAGATCTACGGCCAAGGTGAATCACCCATGAGCATCACGGTCAGCCCAAAAGCCATTCACCAAGACCTGCATCACCCCCGCCGTGCTTTGCGTTTGGCATCTGTGGGGCGGGCTTTTGTGGGACTGGAAGTTCGGGTGATGAACGAGCAAGACCAACAGTTGCCCGTGGGCGAGATCGGCGAGGTGTGCGTGCGTGGCCCGGTGGTCATGCAAGGCTACTGGCGCAATCCGGCCGCCAGCGCGCAAACTTTGCGCAACGGCTGGCTGCACACCGGCGACATGGGCTGCTTGGATAAAGAGGGCTTTCTGACCCTTAAAGACCGCAGCAAAGACCTGATCATTTCGGGCGGCAGCAACATTTACCCGCGCGAGGTGGAGGAGGTGTTGCTGCTGCACCCGGATGTTTCTGAGGTATCGGTGGTGGGCCACCCCCACCCGGATTGGGGCGAAGAGGTGGTGGCCTTTGTGGTGTTGCGGCCCCAATCCTTGACCCAGACAGCGCAAACCTTGCATAACCTCGATGAACACTGTTTGCAACACATGGCCCGCTTCAAACGACCGAAGCATTACCGGGTGGTGTCCCAGTTGCCCAAAAACGAAACCGGCAAGGTGCTCAAAACCGAATTGAGGCAATTGCTGCATGTTTAATGGGCCTTGGCGCGCTTTGATGCCGCTGTTGATCACCTTGTTGATTCAAGCCTTGGTCACCATGGCGCTGTTGACCTTGCCGGTCATGGCACCGGTGGTGGCCAAAGCCAACGGCATATCGCCGACCTTGGTCGGGGTGTATGTGTCTTTGTCCTACATTGGTGCCATTTTGGCCAGTTTGATGGCGGGTGCCACGGTGCTGCGTTTTGGCCCGATTCGGGTCAGCCAGTTGGTTTGTTGATCTGTGCCGTGGGTCTGGCTTTGTGTGCCTTTCCCTGGTGGCCCTGGATGGTGGTCGGTGCGCTCTGCGTGGGTTTGGGTTACGGGCCGATGACACCGGCGAGTTCGCATCTGTTGGCACGTTCCACACCGCCACAACAAATGTCATTGGTTTTCTCGTTGAAACAAACCGGTGTGCCTTTGGGCGGCATGCTCGCTGGTGCGGTGGTGCCCAGCCTGCTTTTGTGGGTGGATTGGCAGGCCTCGCTGCTGCTCGTTTCTCTCATGTGTGTCTTGTGTGCAGGGCTGTCGCAAACCCAGCGCCAAGACTTGGACAGCGACCGCCAACCCGAAAAGCAATTGCACTGGGGCAATATTTTGCAGCCCATACGCTTGGTTTTTTCGCACCGAACACTGGCCACACTGGCGGTTTGTTCTTTCATGTTTTCGGTGGTCCAAATGTCTTTGATGACGTATTTGGTGACCTATTTGCACGATGAACTCTTGTTCACCTTGGTGGGTGCGGGCCTGGCCATGACTTTGACCCAGTTTGGGGGAGTGATCGGTCGGGTGGTGTGGGGTTTTGTGGCCGACCGCTGGATCAAACCCCTGCGCATGCTCAGTTGGTTGGCATTCACCATGTCGGGCACAGCCGGTGCTTGTGCCTTCTTCAGCCCCGAGACATCACCGCTTTGGTTGTATGGGGTGTTGGGTTTATTCGGGGCCACCGCCATTGGGTGGAATGGTGTGTATTTGTCAGAGGTGGCACGCCAAGCGCCCACGG
>RFNL01000322.1 GCA_009927195.1 Betaproteobacteria bacterium
GGGTCAAGTGGACCAAGACAGCGCTTGCGTCTGTTGATGAAATCGCTGGCTTCATCGCCAAAGACAACCCGACCCGTGCCACCAGCTTTGTGCTGGAGTTGCAGGCCGCTGTCACCAAACTTCAGGCCCATCCTGGCATGGGCCGGGCTGGCCGCGTTCCTGGCACGCGTGAGTTGGTCCTGCATAAAAACTACATCGCCATTTACCGCGTACGTGGCGACGATGTTGAAATTTTGAGGTTGCATCACGCAGCCCGCACTGGACGATGATCAATTTCATGCTTCCAAAAATCGACTGATTACTGTCAACAAAGTGTCAACGGCATAGCCAGATATTGCAGTTTTAAAGCGACTCAACCAGCGCTAAGTGCTTGAAATGCTGCGTAATGCACATCTATTGCGACCCAAGCTCAAGGATTGCAAATCCGTGTAGGTCGGTTCGACTCCGGCCCGCGCCTCCACAAAAACACAAATAAATCCAAGAGATTGCCCAGATGGGGCGTTGACCTTTAAGTGTTTTGAACAGACTATGTCCTTGAGGGTTGAAGGTTCCCTTGAACCCCAACGTATGTACCCAGCTAGATTTTTGCGGGATTTGGCTTCAAAGCCCGTAAATTTTCAAGGGTTAAATCTTTTCAATTGCAAATAAGAGCGGTTCGCATTTACAATTTGGTTTCCATCATTGAAAACCATATCAGCGAACATGAACATTCCATCAGCGAAGTCAGTTGCTTACGGGGTATCAATCGCAATAGCGCATTTATTCGCGGTCTGCCCAGCCCACGCATCCGATCTGGAAATGTCTTTGACCATCAAGAACCATGCTTTTGAGCCATCGATGGTCAAGGTGGCCGCCAACCGTCGAATCAAACTCACTGTGCAAAATTTAGACGGCACGCCAGAAGAATTTGAGAGCCACGCCTTGCGTCGGGAAAAGCTCATCCCTGGCGGTGCAACAGCGGTGATCTACATCGGGCCACTGAAGCCAGGGCGATATGAGTTCATGGGCGAATTCAATCCCGCTACGGCCAAAGGCGTTGTGGTTGCAGAGTAAGGGCGCCACGCAATGTTTGGAACCGGATTGATTGTCTTTAGAGAGACCTTGGAGGCGGCGTTGTTTGTCGGCATTGTTGCCGCTTCAACACGGGATGTTAACCATCGGACACGTTGGATATCGTATGGGGTGGCAGCAGGCGCTTTGGGCTCAGTGTTAGTGGCTGCGGCCATGGGTCGAATCAGTGCTTGGGCGGATGGAACTGGTCAAGACATTGTCACCACAGGTATTTTGAGCATGGCACTTTGCATGCTTGCATGGCACTGCATTTGGGTATCACCGAATGCCAATCAGATGGTTCAGGATGCAAAACAAATCGGCACGTCTGCTGCACAAGGTAACAAGACCCTTTGGGCTTTGGCCGTAGCTGTGGCTTTGTCTGTTTTGCGAGAGGGCGCAGAAACGGTACTTTTCATATCAGGCCTGATAACAAGCTCCGCAGAAAGCTTGGTTGCAATCTTCTCCAGCGCTGCCATTGGTCTCACATGCGGCAGCCTGGCC
>RFNL01000439.1 GCA_009927195.1 Betaproteobacteria bacterium
TGGCAATGCGTTCACCCGGCTGCAAATTTTGCTCTACACCTGGGTCTTATTGGCGGCTTGCCTGATGCCTTTTGTGTATGGCATGAGCGGTTGGTTTTATTTGGTCTGTGCGCTCATTTTGAGCGCCATGTTTTGTCATTACGGCCATGCCTTGTGGCGAGAATACTCCGATGAATTGGCGCGCAAGACGTTTAAGTTTTCCTTGGTCCACCTGAGTTTGTTGTTCGCGGCTTTTTTGATCGACCATTACCTGTGAATACCCACCCGATGCCGAAATTTGCCAGGCGACTAGTTGTAACCCTGGCTTGCTTGTCTGCCGCTTGCTTGGTGGCTTGTTCGCCTGCCAAACCTGCGTTCAAGTCGTTTGATCTCACTGGGGCAAATTATGCTTTGGGTTTTGAACTGACGGATCATTTGGGTCAGCGCCGCAACTTGAACGACTTCAAAGGCCGGGTGGTGATGCTTTTTTTTGGATATACCCAATGCCCCGATGCCTGCCCGACGGCGATGTTTCAATTGGCTGAACTCAAACGGGAGTTGGGCGCGCAGGGCGATCAGTTGCAAGGTTTGTTCATCACCCTGGACCCCGAGCGGGACACGCCCGAAATGCTCAAAGCTTATCTGGACAACTTTGATCCCAGTTTTGTGGCCTTGGTGCCCACAGCCCAAGAGTTGGAAGTGGTGGCCACCCATTACAAGGCTTACCGCAAAAAGGTGGCTGGTCCCACACCCACCAGTTACACACTGGATCACTTGGCGGGGTTCTACATCTATGACCCCAAAGGCCGTTTGCGCTTGTTCAGCCGACCGAACATGGCAACCGCAGATTTGCGCACCGATGTGCAATTGCTGTTGCAAGGCATTTGACCGGTTTGGTGCGACGCCCGGCCAGAGCATGGAAAACGCCGCCATCAGGCGGCGTTGGCGCAAGCCAGAGGGTGTTTAGGCAAACTGCGCCAAGCTGACCTTCATTTTCTTCATCGCAGCCACCTCAATTTGGCGGATGCGCTCGGCACTCACCCCATATTCGGCGGCCAGTTCATGCAGCGTCATGCCGCCAGAGCCATCGTCGTTGACCTTGAGCCAACGTTCTTCAACGATGCGTCGGCTGCGTGCGTCCAAGTTGTTCAGGGCCAGGGCCAGGCCTTCGCTGGAGAGCACATCTCGCTGGTGCGCTTCCATCACCGCCGTGGGTTCGTGGCGCACATCGCTCAGGTAGGCGATGGGGCCAAACGTGTCTTCTCCGTCGTCACCAGGGCTGGGGTCAAGCACCACATCGCCACCGGCCATGCGCGCTTCCATCTCAAGCACTTCCTCGGGTTTGACCTGCAAGCCATCGGCTACCTGATCGACCTGCTCAGGGCTCAAGCTTTGGCGGTGGGTATGCGCATCACTGACCTCTGCCTGCATCCCTTGCTTCATGGAGCGCAGGTTGAAAAATAATTTGCGCTGGGCCTTGGTGGTGGCCACTTTGACCATGCGCCAGTTTTTCAAAATGTATTCATGGATTTCAGCTTTGATCCAGTGAATGGCATAGCTCACCAACCGCACACCTTGCTCGGGGTCAAAGCGCTTGACCGCTTTCATCAGGCCCACATTGCCTTCTTGGATCAGGTCTGCATGGGGCAAGCCATAGCCCAGATATTGACGCGAGATGGATACCACCAAGCGCAGGTGCGACAAGACCAGTTTTCCGGCAGAGGCCACATCTTGGCTGTCGCGCCATTGGCGGGCAAACTCTTGCTCTTGCTCCAAGGTGAGCATGGGCATGCGGTTGACCGCTGAAATGTAGGCGTCCAAGTTGCCCAAAGGTGGAACCAGCGCCCAGGGATTGGCAACGCTCACGGGGTGGTTGCGCAGTGC
Organism: Betaproteobacteria bacterium; assembly: GCA_009927195.1. Taxonomy (GTDB): domain Bacteria; phylum Pseudomonadota; class Gammaproteobacteria; order Burkholderiales; family Burkholderiaceae_C; genus Limnohabitans. The sequence goes on from RFNL01000439.1 coordinate 1,864, forward strand.
AAGTTCTGTCATGGCACTTCTCCTGAATGGATTCGAATGGGCAAATGTTAGCACTCTATCGACTCGAGTGCTAATGTCACCGGGTGATCATGGTTATCCAGCGGCTTGCATGCCGCAATGTGTTGTTTTAAAACCTATTGAGAAACCTGCCACCATTTTTCCTGATACAAATCAACGCCTTGGCGCATTTGAGCGGTTTTGATGGGGGAGTGTTTCAAGCCTGGGTCTGCGCGGGTTCGGTGGGCTTGCCGAGCAAGGCTTGGGAAAATTCTCGCGCTGAGAAGGTTTGCAGGTCTTCCAGACTTTCACCCACGCCTATGAAGTAAACCGGAACGCCCATTCCCCCTGTGCGTTGGCGTTCAAGCGACCACAAACCAATTGCGGCCAGCACCCCACCTTTGGCGGTGCCGTCGAGTTTGGTGACGATCAAACCGGTCAGGCCCAGGGTTTGGTCAAAGGCCATTACCTGGGCCAAGGCGTTTTGTCCGGTGTTGCCATCGATGACAAGCAACACCTCATGCGGCGCATTGGCATCGGCTTTTTGCACCACCCGTTTGATTTTTTTCAACTCGTCCATCAAGTGGGTTTGGGTGGGCAAGCGCCCTGCTGTGTCGACAATCACTACATCTTTGCAACGTGCTTTGCCGGCACTGACTGCATCAAAGGCCACGGCCGCTGGGTCGCCACCGGACTGGCTGACAATGTCCACCCGGCTGCGGTCGGCCCAAACCTCGAGTTGCTCGCGGGCGGCGGCCCGGAAGGTGTCGGCGGCGGCGAGCAATACGCTGGCCCCGCTTTGGCTCAAATGACGGGTGAGCTTGCCGATACTGGTGGTTTTTCCAGCCCCGTTCACCCCCGCCACCATGATGACGCTGGGCTGCGCGGCGCCCAAGGTCAGCGTTTTTTCCAGCGGCAGCAGCAACTCGCACAGCAAATCTTCCAACAAAGCCTGCACCTGGGCGGCTTCGGTGATGCCACGCTCCTTGACCGCTTTTTGCAAGTGCTTCATCAGGTGATCGGTGGCTGCAACGCCAGCATCGGCCATCAACAGGGCTGCCTCCAAGGCATCGTAGAGTTCTGCATCCACACGCGCCCCGGTGAACACACTGGCCAAGCCCTGACCGGTGCGTGCCAAGCCTTTGCGCAAACGCTGCAGCCATCCACCGCGTTCAGCTTGAGTGGTGGCGGTATCGCTCGACGAGACGGCGTTGGGTGTCCGTCCTGAATTGACACCACCACTGTCGGTGGCTTTGTTCTTTTTGAAAAAACTGAACATGCGACTGGGTTTATAGTAAATGGATCGAGCAGTGCTCAGCGTGTGCGTGGTCTTTATTCTATGAAACAGCTTTTACCGCGCTGCTTGGCTGCAGCAGTCATGTGTGTGTCGCCCCTTGTGTGGGCCCAGCCAGCGGCCAACTCCATTAGCACTTACACCTTGCCCAATGGCATGACTTTGGTGGTCAAGTCCGATCGCCGAGCACCCACGGTGGTTCACATGCTGTGGTTGCGGGTCGGATCCATGGACGAGGTCGATGGTGTCTCTGGCGTGGCCCATGTGCTTGAGCACATGCTTTTTAAGGGCACGCCCAGTGTCAAGGCCGGTGAATTTTCGCGCCGGGTGGCTGCTTTGGGTGGGCGCGAAAACGCATTTACCAGTCAGGATTACACCGGGTATTTCCAACAAATACCGGCACACCGCTTGGCCGATGTGATGCAACTGGAGGCCGACCGCTTTGCCAACAACCAGTGGGCCGATGAAGAGTTTGTCAAAGAGCTGGAGGTGGTCAAAGAGGAGCGGCGCATGCGCACTGATGACAATCCACGCGCTTTGCTCTATGAGCAACTGGCGGCGGTTCAGTTTGCAGCCTCGCCCTATCGCCGCCCCATCGTGGGCTGGATGGAAGACCTGGATGCCATGAAGCCTGACGATGCCCGCGCTTTTTACAAGCAGTGGTACACCCCATCCAATGCAGTGGTGGTGGTGGTCGGGGATGTGCAACCCCAAGACGTTCACCGCTTGGCCCTGATGCATTACGGCCCCATTGCGGCGCGGACCTTGCCTGAGCGCAAACCGCGAACCGAACCCACGCAACCCGGCATGCGCCGACTGGAGGTCAAGGCCCCGGCCGAGCAGGCCTATGTGGCCTTGTCATTCAAGGTGCCCACCTTCACAGGATTTGACGGCAGCCCCCAAAACCAAGATGCTTTGGCCCTCACGGTGTTGGCTGCGGTGCTCGATGGTTACAGCAGTGCGCGCTTGGACCGTGCCTTGACCCAGGGCCCAGACCGCTTGGCCGACAGCGTGGGTGCGCACAACGGCCTGAGTGGCCGTGGGCCGCAGACCTTTGTGCTCGAAGGTGTGCCTGCGCCTGGCAAAAGCGCCCATGATCTTGAGCGTGCTTTGCGCGAACAAGTGGCCCGTGTGGCCCGCGAGGGAGTCAGCGACAGCGAGCTGCGTCGGGTTAAAAACCAGTGGGAGGCTGCGGCTGTCTATGGGCGAGACTCCTTGTTCAACCAGGCCCGGGAAATGGGCAGCTTTTGGGCCGAGGGTTTGCCACTGGACACCAATGACCGGTTGATCACTGCCTTGCAGGCCATCAGCGCTGAACAGGTGCGCTCGGTGGCCTCCCGCTACTTTGGCGACGATGCACTGACAGTGGCGCATTTGTTGCCCCAAGTGCGCCCAGCCGCCTTTGCACGCAAACCCGCCATGCCAGTTCCTCATGGGGGGGCTGTGCGATGAAACGCTGCCTGAGTGGCTTGTTGGGTGCGGTGTTGTGGGCCGGTGTGGCCCATGCCGCCATTCCGATTGAACACTGGACCTTGCCCAATGGGGCCAAGGTGTATTTGGTGCACAGCCCGGGTCTGCCTTTGTTGGACATCCAAATCGACTTTGATGCCGGTGGGCGGCGCGATCCGCCAGGGCGTGTGGGGTTGGCCAGCGCCACAGCCCTGATGGTGGGCAAAGGTCTCAAAGCCAAAGGCGCAGCGCCTGCCATGGATGAAAACGCCATCGGCGATTCCTGGGCCGATGTGGGAGCATTGTTTTCGGCCTCTGCCGGCAGCGATCGGATGAGTTTTACTTTGCGCAGTTTGACCCGCAAAGATGTGCTCGATGCGTCCATCCAATTGGCGGCAAGGCACCTGGCCGACCCGTCCTTCCCCGCTGATGTTTGGGCGCGCGAACAACAACGCTGGATCGCCAGTTTGCGCGAATCCCTGACCAAACCTGCCACCGTGGCCGACCGGGCTTGGACACCCGCTGTGTTTGGCAGCCACCCTTATGGCCAGCAAAACACCCCAGAAAGCCTGTCGGCATTGACCGTGGCCGACATGCAGGTCTTTCATGCCCAGCACATCCAGGCCTGCCGCGCCAAAATCAGTGTAGTGGGTGCGCTCGATCGCGCTCAGGTGGAGGCGCGGCTCACCCAATTGTTGGCTGGGTTGCCGGCCAACGACGGATGCCCAGCCCTGCCGGTTGTGCCCGAGGTGGCTGCGCTGGCTCAAGCGCGAGACATCCGCATTCCATTTGCTTCGGCCCAAGCCCATGTGACCATGGGTCAGCCTGGTTTCAAGCGCGACGATCCCGATTTTTTCGCCTTGACCGTGGGCAATTATGTTTTGGGTGGCGGTGGTTTCGTTTCGCGATTGACAGAGCAGGTGCGCGAAAAGCGCGGCCTGAGTTACAGCGTTTACAGCTACTTTTCTCCAGGCCTGCACGCGGGCCCGTTCGCTATTGGTTTGCAAACCCGACCGGATCAGGCCCAGCAAGCGATTGACGTGGCCCGCCAGGTGTTGAAAGACTTTGTCGATAAAGGCCCGACCGAGGGGGAGTTGCAAGCGGCCAAGGACAACCTCAATGGTGGCTTTGCCCTGCGACTCGATAGCAACCGCAAATTGCTCGATAACCTGGCCAACATCGCTTGGCACCAATTGCCCTTGGACTACCTCGACACCTGGACGCAAAAAGTGCAAGCCCTCACGGTGTCAGACATCACGGCGGCGTTTGCCCGCAAAGTTCAACCCGAGCGCCTGGTTACTGTGGTGGTCGGGGGTGCGCCCTGAAACCTCTGGTCGAATCGGCCCATGGCCCTGCGCGGGGCAAAGCCCCCGGGGAGATTCGCATCATTGGGGGGCAGTGGAAGCGCAGCAAACTCAGCGTGTTGGATCGGCCGGGTTTGCGCCCCACCCCAGACCGGGTGCGCGAAACCTTGTTCAATTGGCTCGGGCAGGACCTGGGCGGCTGGCGCTGTTTTGACGCTTTTGCAGGCAGCGGCGCACTGGCTTTTGAAGCCGCTTCGCGTGGCGCCAAAGAAGTGGTCGCCTGCGAAACCGACCCCGCCTTGGTGGCGCAATTGTTGGCAAGCAAACACAAACTCAAGGCCGATATGGTGTGGGTGCAGCGCGCCAATGGGCTCAACGCCATGCGGGCCCAAACCCCGGCCAGTTGGGATCTGGTGTTTTTGGACCCCCCATTTGGCAGTGATTTGTTGGGCCCCAGTTTGCAGGCCGCTGCGGTGGTGCTTAAACCCGGGGGGCGGGTTTATCTGGAATCAGGCCAGCCTTGGACCGATGCGCAATTGCAGCCCTTGGGTTGGCAATGTGACCGCCATTTGCGGGCCGGCGCGGTACACGCCCACATGATCAGTCGTTTCGGGGACGGCATCAGCGGATAATTCGATTTCCATTGAACAGGAGCGAGCATGCGCCAGCCCGTGATTGCGGTTTATCCCGGAACTTTTGATCCCATCACCCTGGGTCACTTGGATTTGATGCAACGCGCCTGCGTGTTGTTCGATGAGGTGGTGGTCGGGGTGGCCATGGCCCATCATAAGAAGACCTTGTTCAATCTGGAGGAGCGTTTGGAGATGGTGCGTGAGGCCACTGCGCCATTGAGCAGAGTGCGGGTGGCCCCCTTCGAAGGCTTGGTGCGCGACTTTGTGCGCGCTCAAAGGGGCGTGGTCATGGTGCGTGGGGTTCGATCGGTCAGTGACTTTGACTACGAGCAGCAACTGGCGGGCATGAACCGTCACCTCATGCCCGAGGTGGAAACCATTTTCATGGCCCCATCGGCCAAACTGCAACACACCTCCAGCACCTTGGTGCGAGAGATCTCCATGCTTGGCGGGGAGGTGGAGCCTTGGGTCACCCCCGAGGTGTTGCGCCGCCTGACGGCCAAAAAACATGCGTTGGCTTGAACCATGACGGATATTTTCCTGGTTCGGCACGGCGAAACCGACTGGAACCGCGAGCAGCGGTTCCAGGGACAAATTGACGTGCCCTTGAACGATCTGGGGCTGACGCAGGCGCAGCGTCTGGCTGAACGTTTGCGCCACGACTGGCAAGGAGGTTTTGACAAGCCCTTGCATTTGGTCAGCAGCGATTTGCAGCGCACCCTTCAAACCGCCAACGTCTTGGGGCAAGCCCTGGGCTTGCCCATCACTGCCCAGGCGGCCTTGCGCGAGCAGCATTTCGGTTTGTTTGAAGGCTTGTTGTCGGCCGACATCCAGCGCGACCATGCTGATGTTTGGCACCAATGGTTGCTGTTTCAAGCCGACTTCGCCATTCCTGGTGGCGGCGAAAGCACCCGGCAGTTCCACGCCCGGGTGTGCCAGGCAGTGCGCGGGTTGGCGCAAACCCATGCCGATCGCACCCTGGTCATCGTCACCCACGGTGGGGTGCTTGACATGCTGTGGCGCAGTGCCCAAGGCATACCTCTGGATGGACCGCGAACCTGCGAGATCCCCAATATGGGTTTGAACCATGTCCGATGGATGGGGGAGCAGCCCGAAATCGTGCGCTGGGCCGACACCACGCACTTGGACGGATTGCCCGAGCAACCCAATTTCAAACAACGTTTGCGGCTGCTGGGCCCAGACAGCAGGGGTTGAGATGGCTTTGATGATCACCGATCAATGCATCAACTGTGATGTGTGCGAGCCCGAATGCCCTAACCAGGCCATTTACATGGGTGAGGAAATCTACGAAATCGACCCTGACAGGTGCACCGAATGTGTTGGTCATTTTGACGAGCCACAGTGCGTGCAGGTGTGTCCAGTGGCTTGCATCCCGGTCAACCCGCAACGCATTGAAGGTGCCGATGACTTGTGGGCAAAGTTCAATCGCTTGCAAGCCCAAGCCCGTTGAGGGTCCAAATCTCTCTCTTTGGCGTGGCTCATTGGCCTGGTGTGTCGCTGGCCGGTTTGGGGATTTGCTCTGCGAAGGGTGGAGTGGTCTGTACAGGCCGGGGTGGTTTGGGTCGTGCGGGTTTGCTGGTGTGAATGCGCTGGGTGGCGCGAGTGAAGTCGCCGCTGAGAAGGTCCTTGCAGGCTAGCAAACTGCGCGCCACGCAGGCATCGATCAATGTGCGCTGTTCAGGGCTGGGTTTTTTAAGCACCCAGTGGATGACCTCGGATTTCACCCCAGGGTGGCCAATGCCCAATCGCAAGCGCCAAAAGTCGGCAGTTCCCAATTGGGCCTGGATGTCACGCAAGCCGTTGTGGCCCGCGTGGCTGCCACCCAGCTTGAGCTTAGCCTCGCCGGGCACCACATCAAGTTCATCGTGCGCCACCAAAATTTGTGCGGGTTCGATTTTGTAGAAACGTGCCAATGCCGCCACCGAAGTGCCTGAAGCATTCATGAAGGTTTGCGGCTCCAACAGCCAAATGGTTTGGCCGCCATATTGGGTGCGTGCCATCAAGCCTTGGTAGCTGCGCTCATGATGCAAGCTGATCTTGAGCTGGCGCGCCAACCCATCCACCCACCAAAAGCCAGCGTTGTGGCGAGTGTGTTCATATTCGCTGCCAGGATTGCCCAAGCCCACAAACAATTTGATCATGTCGACATTATCTGGCCCAACAGACAAACGGCCCACCGAGGTGGGCCGTTTGTGTCACAGCGCAAGTCTTACTTCTTGCCTGCCGGCGCAGCGGGAGCCGCAGGGGCTGGGGTTTCCTCGGCTGCCACAGATACCACGGCCACCAGCACCGGGTTGTTTTTGCCATGCACCACGGCGGTCACGCCATTGGGCAAGCTGATGTCCTTGAGGTGCAGCGAGTGGCCTTTTTTCAAGCCACTGAGGTCCACCGCAATGAACTCGGGCAAATCGGCGGGCAGGCAAGACACCTCTATCTCGGTCAGAACGTGGTTGACCAAGCAAGCGTCGGCTTTGACCGCGGGTGAGTTCTCTTGGCCGCTGTAGTGCAGTGGCACCTTCATGTGCAATTTGGTGTTGGCATCGACACGTTGAAAGTCAATGTGCAGCACCAGGGGCTTGAAGGGGTGAAACTGCACATCGCGCAGCAGCACCTGAGATGATTTTTGGCTCAGTTCCATGTCCAAAATGGAGGAGTGAAACGCCTCTTTTTTGAGGGCGTGCCACAAA
>RFNL01000360.1 GCA_009927195.1 Betaproteobacteria bacterium
GCAACGAGGCGCATTTGTGCTGTGGCTCGGCCGGTACTTACAGCGTGTTGCAGCCCACCCTCTCAACCCAATTGCGCGACCGCAAGCTGGGCCATTTGGGCGAGCTGCAGCCCCAGGCCATCATCAGCGCCAATATCGGCTGCATCACCCATTTGCAAAGCGGCACCGGGGTGCCGGTGCGGCATTGGGTGGAGGTGCTCGACGCGGCCCTGGCCTGAGCCACTGAACCCTGGCGCAGGGTGATGCACGGTTCAACTGGCGGTCAGCGCCGCTTCGACGTCTTTGCCAATCTTGGCGGGGGTGTCGGTGGGCGCATAGCGGCCCAGCACCTGGCCGTCTTTGCCAACCAAGAACTTGGTGAAGTTCCACTTGATGCCCTCGCTGCCCAATATCCCGGGCGCTTGCGCCTTGAGCCACTGGAACAACGGGTGGGCATTGGCCCCGTTGACCTCGATCTTGGCCATCATGGGAAAGCTCACGCCGTAGTTCTTTTGGCAAAACGCGCCAATCTCTTCGTTGCTGCCCGGGTCTTGGCCGCCAAACTGGTTGCAGGGAAACCCGATCACCGTCAGGCCCTTGGCGCCGTATTGTTGGTGCAAAGCTTCCAGACCGGCGAATTGCGGCGTGAAGCCGCAAGCGCTGGCGGTGTTGACGATGAGCAGCACCCGGCCACTCAATTCGGCCAGGGCCAAAGGGCTGCCGTCGATGCGTTGGGCGTGAAAGTCGCTGATGTGGGGCATGGGTCCTCCGTGGTGTGCAGGCCGATTGTCGCCAAAACGAAAAGCAATGCACGGCCGACATGGGCGCGTCTGGCAGGCGCTACAGTCGGACATGACATTGACAAAAACCAAGGGGGCCATCAACAATGCGCCGCCATCCTGACATCTGGTCCATTCAGAGGAACCCACCATGCCCCGCAGCGTCGCCAACGCCTTGTTGAACCAGCAGTTTCGCCAAGCCCTCACGCCCGGTGCCGGGCATTTGATGCCCGGCGCAGCCAATGCGCTGGCCGCCCGGGTGATCGAGGCGACAGGCCACCAAATGCTCATGGTCAGCGGCGCGGCCGTGGCCAATACCTATTTGGGCGCGCCCGACATTGGTTTGGTGTCGCTGGCCGAGTTGGCTTCGCATGTGGGGGCCATCCGCGACGCGGTCAACATCCCACTGCTGGTGGACGGCGACACCGGTTTTGGCAATGCCATCAATGTGGTGCACACGGTGCGGGTGCTAGAGCGCGCCGGTGCCAATGGCATCATGCTGGAAGACCAAACCTTTCCCAAGCGCTGCGGCCACTTCGAAAACAAAACCGTCATATCCCCGTCTGAGATGGTGCAAAAAATCAAAGCCGCGGTGGACACCCGCGAGGACGATCAGATGATGATCTTGGCCCGCACCGATGCCCGATCGATGGAGGGCTTGCAAGCCGCCATGGACCGCGCCCGTGCTTACCAAGCGGCAGGGGCCGACTTTTTGTTCATCGAAGCCCCGCTCAACATCGAGGAGTTGGCCGCCATTCCGCGTGAAGTGCCTGGCGTGCATGTGTGCAACCTGGTGGTGGGTGGCAAAACGCCGTTGTTGCCGCAAAAAGAGCTGGCCAAAATGGGCTTTTCGGTCATTGTGTACGCCAACTTGGCTTTGCAGGCTTCGCTGATGGCGATGCAAAAAAGCTTGCAGTATTTGCACGACCACGGCTCGGTCACTGGCATCGAAGACCAGTTGATGATGTTCAAAGAGCGCCAAGTGATGGTGGATGCACCGCACTTCAACGCGCTGTCAGACCGCTACGGCGAGCGCACCGTTTGAGCGGGCACGACCATGAGCCCGCCGCGCACCTACTTTGACAAGGTCTGGGACGATCACCTGATCTGCGCATTGGGCCAGGACCTGGCCTTGCTGCAAATCGACCGCTTGGTGCTGCACGAACTCAGCGGCAGTCAGGCCGTGCGCGCTTTGGCCGAGCACGGCCGCACTCCCGACAGCCGGGGCCAGGTGTTCACCGTGATCGAGCATTTGATCAGCACCCGTCCCGGGCGCGGCCCCAATGAATCGGTGTCGGTCAGTGGGCCGGCCATGATCGATGGGACGCGCCAGGCTTCGCGGACCTATGGCTTTCATTTCATCGACCATGACGACCCGCGCCAAGGCATTGCCCATGTGGTGGCCCCCGAGTTGGGCATTGCCCTGCCGGGGACCACCTTGGTGTGCTGCGACAGCCACACCTGCACTGTCGGTGGTGTGGGCGCTTTGGCTTGGGGCATTGGGGCCAGCGAAGCCGAGCATGTATTGGCCACCCAAACCCTGGCCCAGGCCAAACCCAAGAACATGCGGGTGCGCTTTGAAGGTGTGATACCCGCCGGTGTGTACGCCAAAGACTTGGTGCTGGCTTTGATCGGGCGCGTGGGCGCCAATGGGGGCATTGGCTATGCGGTGGAGTTTGCGGGTTCGGCCATCGCCCAACTGCCCATTGAAGGCCGCTTGACCTTGTGCAACATGGCGGTCGAATTTTCGGCCAAATATGGTTTTGTGCCCCCAGACGCTTTGACCTTTGAATACCTGCACGGCAAAGCCTATGCGCCCCAGGGCGCGGCTTGGGACGATGCCGTGGCTTACTGGCGCAGTTTGTGCACCGACCCCGGGGCGCACTTTGACGCCGAGGTGTTGATCGACGTGTCCGCCTTGGCCCCGCAAGTCACTTGGGGCACCAGCCCGCAGCATGTGTGTGCAGCCCATGACCAGGTTCCTGCGCCTGCGGACGAGCGCGATGACGAAGCCCGGGCAGAGGCGCAAAAAGCCTTGGACTACATGCAGTTGAAAGCCGGTCAATCGCTCAGGGGTGTGCCCATTGATGTGGCCTACATCGGCTCCTGCACCAATGCGCGTTTGTCGGACTTGCGCGTGGCCGCTCAGGTGCTCAAAGGGCACAAAGTCAAGCCGGGTGTTCAGGCCATTTGTGTGCCCGGCTCCACGCCCGTCAAATTGGCGGCCGAGGCCGAGGGGCTGGACCGCATCTTCATCGATGCCGGTTTTGAGTGGCATGCCTCGGCATGCGGTTTTTGTGGGCACATTGGCGATGACCGCTTGGCCAATTTGCGCGTGATCAGCACCACCAATCGCAACTTCAAGGGCCGCCAAGGGCCGCAGACCCGCACCCATTTGGCCAGTCCGGCCACGGTGGCGGCATCGGCCTTGGCCGGTTGCATCGCCACGGCCCCAAAGGAGCAGGGCTGATGGAGACATTCACCCAGGTGTGTGGCGTGGCCGCGCCCATGCTGCAAATCAACATCGACACCGATCAAATCATCCCGGCCCGCTATTTGGGCGGCACCGATGCCAAAGGCTATGGGGCGCACCTGTTTGCCAATGCACGGTTTTTGGCCGACGGACAGCCCAACCCTGAATTTGTGCTCAACCAACGCCCCTACGACCAGGCCCAGGTGTTGCTGGCCGATCGCAATTTTGGCTGCGGCTCCTCGCGCGAGCGCGCGCCCAAGGCCTTGCGTGAGTTTGGTTTTCGCTGCGTCATTGCGCCTTCGTTTGGCGGTATTTTTTTCAACAACTGTTTTCGCAATGGTTTGTTGCCGGTGATGCTGCCCATCGAGCAGGTGCGCCAACTCGCCGATGCGGTGCAACAAAGCGATGGGCGCGCACCGGTGGCGGTGGACTTGCACAGCCAAACGGTGACGCTGGCGCAGGCGGGTTTGGCATTTGCCTTTAGCGCGCCCGAGACCTTGCGCCAAATGCTCTTGCAAGGGGTGGATGAGATCGACATGACCC
>RFNL01000055.1 GCA_009927195.1 Betaproteobacteria bacterium
TCAATGCGATCAGGCGCGGATTTGGATGATGGCCTGGGTCAGCGTGGTGCTGGTCTCAATGGCCTTGGCGCTGGCTTGGAAGTTACGCTGGGCGGTGATCAAGTCCACCAGCTCTTGCGTCAAGTCCACGTTGGCGCGCTCTGTGGCACCCGAGCGCACGGTACCGAAGCCTGCTGAGCCGGCTTCACCGATCTTGGCCTTGCCCGACTGTGAGCTGGCATAAAAGCTGGAGTCACCAATCTGGCGCAAACCAGAGGGGTTGGAGAAGTTGACCAACACCACCTTGCCCAGGGAGTTTTGCGTGCCGTTGGAGTAGCTGGCGTTGACCAAGCCATCGTCGCCAATGCTCACACCCACCAAATCACCTTCGGGCGCGCCGTCTTGCGACTGCGACAACACGGCGTAGGGTGATGAAAACTGGGTCGACTTGGAGTAATCGATGTTGATGGTCAAAGCACCCTTACCGTCTGCCAGGTAGACCGTGTCCAACTGAGATCCGGCTTTGGGGGAAATCAAGTTACCGCCCGTGTTGAAGGTCAGCTCGCCTTTGTCCAGGTAAATCGGCGACCACTCCGGCAAAGTACTGAAGCCGTCGGCGCTGTTGGTTTCGCGGCCAAATTCATCGATGTACTTGGCCACCGGCACGCCGTCGACCTGCTCGGTGAACTGGGTGGGCTTGATCCAAGTGGAAGTCGAGCCACGACCGGCATCGATATTGGCCAAACCCCAGGTGGTGGCACCGGAGACCTTGATAAACGAATTGGATGTCGCGGTGCCACTGGTGAAAGTGAAAGCGCCTTTGGAGCGGTCAAACTCCACTTTCACGCCGTTGACCGTGCTGCCATTGGCGTTGGCCAATTGGTTGATGCGTTTTTCCAGCTCGGCCTTGAAGCTGTCCAAGGTATAGGTGCTGCCGTAAGGCAACTCGACCGTGCCTTTGACATCGTCCACCGCCACCACAAACTTGTTGTTGGTGGCATCGACCACAAAGTTGTTGTTCACGTTGATGGTCACGGGTGAGCCAGTCACCACCGCATGGCCGGAAGGCACGCCGCGAATGGCTTCGGGTTTGGTGACCACTTCAGCCGATACGCTGAACCCCAACAAGGTGCCGGCATGGCCTTCAGAGGGAATCACGCTGTTGTCCGACAGTGTTTTTTGCTGGGCTTTGGTCAGATCGCTCCAAAAACGCACACCGCTGTCACCTTGGGTGATGACGATGTTGGGCGGCGGCGATGAACCACTGACGTTGATGTCTTCCACGTTGGTTTCGGCGGTGATGCTGCTGAATACCAATGTGTTTCCTGTCGCAGCACCCGAGGTCCAATTTGTCAAAACGCCCGAAAAGGATCCGCCCAAAACACCCGGTTTGCTGGTGGCCCCATTGGCCAAGCCGGCAAACGCTGCTGCCACGTCTGAACCCAGCAAGTTGCTGGAAGCGGTGAAAGTCAAGCCTCCCACCGTCAAACTTTGTCCCGCCGCCATGGGGTTGAAGGTCAGGCTGGCGGATTCGGTCACCTTGGTAGCCGTTGCGTCCACGTAGGTCTGGGGAATTTCCAATTTGATGGTCGAGGTGTCACCCGTGGTGCCTGAGGCAATAGAGAAGGTTTGTTTGACGCTGTCAAACTCCACCTTCAAACCGAAACGCTGCTGTGATGCCGGTCGAATGAAGTTCCCGTTGGCCCCGACATAGCTGCCATAG
>RFNL01000391.1 GCA_009927195.1 Betaproteobacteria bacterium
GAACTGGTGTGGGGGCAGGCATGAGGGTGGGCGATATCGCCAGCGGGCGCAGCGGTGACAAGGGCGATACGCTCGACCTGAGTTTGGTGGCTTGTGACGGCAAGCATTACGATCTGCTGCGCCAGTACCTCACCACCGAGCGGGTGCGCGCCATCACCGCACCATGCTTTGATTCGCCCGTGTTGCGCTATGAAGTGCCTGGACTGAAAGCCTTGAAATTTGTTTTTCCGCAGGCCTTGCCAGGCGGTGTGTATGCGTCCATGCACGCGGGTTTGCACTGGCAAAAAGCCGCCATTTGGTTGTTGCTGGACCATCGCATGCCCCACCTCACAGGAGAGCACCATGCGGCAGTGGGATGACAGCTGGCCCGCCATGCGACAAGAAGCCCACCATGGCGATCGGGTGGTGACTTGCTTTGCCAAGCGCTTGCACCGCTTGCACGATCTGCTGACCCAAGCCGTTCAACGCAACCCCGATGGCGTGGCCTTGGTGTGCAATGACCAACGCATGACGTACCGAGGCTTGGCTCAGGCCAGCCAGCGCTTGGCCGGGGCCATGCGCGCCCATGGTGTGGCCGAGGGTGACCGGGTTGCTTTGTTGCTGGGCAACCGCATCGAGTTTGTGGTGGCTTTGTTTGCGGCCACCCAAATTGGGGCCATCACCGTGCCTTTGAGCATTCGGGAACAAAAGCCCGGCCTGGCCTATGCCTTGTCGCACTGTGCTGCCGTTTGTGTGTTGCACGAGGCCGAACTGGCCGATTTATTGCCTGCGCCCAGTGAAACGCCACAGTTGCGTCATCGGATTGGCATGGCTGCCTGCACTGGCTCTGTCTTGTATGCGCACTGGCAGGCGCATGCCCCGTTGAGCGATGTCACACCCGTGCACGAAGAAGACACCGCCGTGATTTTGTACACCTCGGGCACCACTGGGCGGCCCAAGGGTGCCATGCTCACCCACTTGAGCTTGGTGCATTCGTCCATGCACTACCAAATTGCCATGGGTTTGAGTTCCACAGACTGCTCGGTGGCCACGGTGCCTTTGAGCCATGTCACCGGCTTGGTGGCCTTGATCACCACCTTGGTTTTATGCGCAGGCAAGTTGGTGGTGATGCCGCAGTTCAAAGCCCCTGAGTTCTTGCAACTGGCCCAGCGCGAGCGCATGACCCACACCCTGATGGTGCCTGCCATGTACAACCTGTGCTTGTTGTGCCCGGAGTTTGACAACATTGACTTGTCGAGTTGGCGCGTGGGCGCTTATGGGGGTGCGCCCATGCCCGTGGCTTCCATCGAAAAACTCGCCCTCAAAATGCCACGCCTGATGTTGATGAACTGCTATGGGTCGACCGAAACCACCTCCCCCGCCACCTTGATGCCCCAGGGCGAAACCGCCGACCACAACGATACCGTGGGCAAGCCATTGGCTTGTGTGGAAATGCGGGTGATGGATGCCCAAGGCCATGAATTACCCGCTGGTGAAATGGGCGAGATTTGGATCAAAGGCCCCATGGTGGTCAAAGGCTACTGGGACAATCCGCAGGCCACGGCGGACAACTTCACCGCGGGTTTTTGGCATTCGGGCGATCTGGGTTCTATCGATGCCCAAGGCTATGTGCGGGTTCACGACCGCATCAAAGACATGATCAACCGGGGTGGCTACAAGATTTACACGATTGAAGTGGAAAACGCTTTGTACGAACACCCCGACGTGCTCGAAAGCGCCGTGGTGGCAAAGCCCTGCCCGGTGTTGGGAGAGCGGGTACATGCTTTTGTCACCCTGCGCCAGGCGGGCACCACCGAGGCGGTGTTGCGAGACCACTGTGCCCAGCGTTTGTCTGATTACAAGGTGCCAGAATCCATCACCTTATCCACTGCGCCCTTGCCACGCAATGCCAATGGCAAACTGCTCAAACGTGCTTTGCGCGATCAACTCAACCACCCCAGCACGACATAGAAAGACACGACCATGTCCCATCAATGCACTTTCAACAATTTGGATGAACTGCGCCAAGCGGTGGGTCGGGAGGCCTTTGTCACCGATTGGGTGCTGATCGACCAAAAGCGCATTGATTTGTTTGCCCTGGCCACCGATGACCCGCAGTGGATCCATGTGGATCCGGTGCGCTCGGCGCAAGAGTCGCCCTTTGGCTGCACCATCGCCCATGGTTTTTTAACCCTGTCTTTGCTCGGGCGTTTTTACGATCATCACATGGCCTTGCCCTTTTGCAAAATGGGCATCAACTATGGGCTCAACCGGGTGCGCTTTACCAACCCGGTCAAGGTCGATCGCCGCGTGCGTGGCCGCTTTGTGCTGGCCCAGTTGGAAGACATCGCGGGTGGGGTGCAAATGACCTTCAATGTCACCATTGAAATAGACGGCGAGGAGCGTCCCGCTTGTGTGGCCGAGTCGGTGGTGCGACAGTACTTTGAAGCAGCGATCTGAAAGTGAAAAGCCCATGAATCAAACCCAACGGGTAGCCATCGTCACAGGCGGTGGCGGTGGCGTGGGCGCGGCCACGGCCCTCATGTTGGCCCAGCGTGGCTACCACCTGGCCATCACCTACCAGCGCAACCCCGACAACGCCCAGCAAGTGGTGCAAGCATGTCAGGCGCTCGGTGTAGAGGCTTTTGCCATGGCTGTCAATGTGGCCGAAGATGCCGATTGCCAAGCCTTGGTACAAGCCACCCATGCACGCTGGGGCCGCCTTGATGGCTTGGCCAATTGCGCTGGCACCACCACCTTTGTCCCCTTGACCGATATGGATGCGGTGAATGCAAAGGACTTTCACGACATTTACGCGGTCAATGCCATTGGTCCCTTTCAAATGGCCCGCGCAGCGGCCAAGCACATGGGCGATGGTGCGGCCATCGTCAATGTGTCTTCGCTGGCGGCGGAGACCGGACGCGGTAGCTCTTACCCCTATGTGCTGTCAAAGGCCGCGCTCAACACCCTGACCATCAGTTTGGCCCGCACCTTGGCCCCCAAAATCCGCGTCAATGGGGTCATGCCCGGCATGATCGAGGGGCGCTGGATGCGCGATGGCTTGGGCGACGCCTCTTATGAACGGGTGAAAAAAGATTTCAGCGACTTGTCTGCGTTGGGCAAAATCAGCCAACCTGAAGACATCGCCCGTGCCGTGGTGTGGCTGCTCGAACCCGATGCGGTGATCACCGGGCAAATGCTCAAGGTCGATGCGGGCTTTACCTTGGGCCGCGACCGCAATCAAAGCCGTTGAACCCAACAAAAACAGGAGACTTGCATGAGACCCAACCCAACCCTGGCAGCCCTGGCGCTGGCATTGTCGAGCGCCTTGCCTGTGGCACAGGCCCAAGATTGGCCCAACAAACCGGTGCGCGTGGTCACCGCTTTCGCCGCAGGCAGCGCCAGTGACATCTTGGCGCGCATGGTGGCCGAGGACTTTCAGGGCCACTTCAAACAAAGCTTTGTAGTGGATAACAAACCCGGTGCATCCGGCATCATCGCCGCCGAAAACGTGGCCAAGTCGGCCCCCGATGGCTACACCTTGTTTTTGACCACCAACACGGTGCACTCGGCCAATCCGTACTTGTTCAAAAAGTTGCCTTACGACCCGATCAAAGATTTCAGCCCGATTGGCCGTTTGGGTTATGCGCCCTTTGTGCTGGCGGTCAAGTCCGATTTCCCAGCCAAAAATGTGCAAGAGTTGATGGCTTACGCGCGCAAGCCCGAGAACAAAGCCAGCTACGCCTATGGCAACAGCACCGGCCAAGTGGCGGGGGCTGCCTTCAGCTCGCTCACGCGTTTGAATGCTTCAGCCGTGCCCTACAAGAGCACGCCTCAGGCCTTGACCGATTTGATCGGCGGACAGGTGACTTTCTTGTTTGTGGATTTGGCATCGAGTCGCCCGCATGTGCAGTCGGGCCGGGTGCGGGCACTGGCTTTGAGCGCCGAACAAAAAAGCGCCTTGGCCGCCGATCTGCCCACCGTGGCCGAGCAGGCCAATCTGCCCGGCTTTGACCTGGCCGCCTGGATTGGTGTGGTCGGCCCAGCGGGCATGCCATCGGCCATCGTCAACAAACTGAGCGAGCGACTGGCCAGCATGCTGGTGCGCAAAGATGTGGCCGAGCGCTTGGTGGGTCTGGGGGTGGAAGCCCACCCCAGCACCGCCGCTGAATTGGATGCCTACATGAAGAAGCAACTCGAAGGCTGGGGACGCAAGGTCAAGGATGCGGGGATACAGCCCGATTGATGGGCGGGCATTGATCACTGTGAACAATTGATTGCAATGATCCGGTACACGATCAAACGCACGCCTGAGTTTGACAACTGGTTGTCTGGAATCAAGCATGGCATGACCCGCATCCGGCTGGCCAAGCGATTGGACAAAGCGCAACGCGGTTTGTTGGGTGATGTGGCACCGGTGGGCAATGGCGTGATGGAAATGCGTGAATTCTTTGGGCCGGGCCGGCGCATGTACGACATCGAGCAAAACGGCATGTTGATCGTGATGTTGGGGGGTGGGGACAAATCTTCACAATCTGCTGACATTTTGCGGGCCATCGATTTGGGTCTGAAAATCACAGGTGAATAACATGGCTAAAAAAAATAAAGGTGACTGACTTGCCCGGTTTAGACATGGCCGATTACCTCAAGACGGATGAGGACATGGTCAATTATCTGAACTTGGTGCTGGAAGAAAACGACCCCGCAGGGTTGAATCATGCGCTTGGCAATATTGCGCACGCGCGCGGTATGACCGAGGTGGCGCTTGCCTCAGGCCTGCCCCGAGAGGCACTCTACAAAGCCCTTCGCCCCACATCGCACCCGCGCTTCGACACAATTGCCAGGGTTTGCACAGCCCTGGGTGTGAAATTGGTCGCTCAACCTTTACAGCGTACATCGGTGTAATGGGCTGCTGCCGCAATCGTGGACACCGACCTAAGCGAATAACGCTTCCTCGAACTTTACAGGACTGACATACCCAAGCGTCGAATGCCGCCGTTGGGGGTTGTAGAAGACCTTGATGTCATCAAAGACATCCGCTCTTTCCTGAGCGCGCGTCCTGTTCACCTTGCGATGAACTCGTTCCAATTTCAATGTCGAGAAGAAACTCTCCATGGCCGAGTTGTCCCAAACTTCCCCAGCACGGCTCATGCCGCAGGTGATGCCTTGCTCTGCCAGTAACTTCTGTAAGTGCTTGCTGGTGTACTGACTGCCCTGAACTGAATGATGCAGCAATGCCTCGGGCTTATCCCA
>RFNL01000064.1 GCA_009927195.1 Betaproteobacteria bacterium
TCGGGAAGATCTACGGTTCGAATGTCGCCAGCAATCCATGTCACATTTTGACCAATGGGTCCAATGCGCTTGCGCGCGACTTCCAGTGCACTTGCAGAAAGATCCAGCACCGAAACATTTTTAAATCCATCGGTCATCAAATCGTCTACCAATGTGGACGCGCCTCCCCCTACATCGATGATTTGACCGTCCTTTGGTGCGCCAATTGACCGAATGATCTCTAATGAGCGGGTGGCATGTTCTTGAAACCAACTCACTGTATTCGGTTGTTTGGTTTGGTAGACCTTTTCCCAGTGTTCTTGCTGCTTGTCCATCTCGTGGTTCCCGTGGTATTGAGTTCATCTTAACGAATCGAGGTTTCTTTATCACACCAAGGTGGTCGTGACCTGATTTCTGACAGGATTTCAAAAGAGCATGCCAGGCAGGCGATACCCTACACAGACTTTCCCTTGAGCGAAATCAAGATGTACGCCTGCTGGGACCAAGAACACTGGGTGGTCATGTTGCCCAGCGAGTACTGAATAAATAAGCTGAAAACTCTAGGACACTCCTGCATTAAAAAAAGTGTAGATGAGACCAATAAAAATGGCTAAAACTTGGATACAAATTCAAACTGTAATAGCGCAAATAGCACTTCAAGCTCAAGCGAAACGACAATCAGTTGGATCTCACAGCGTGGCCAGTGTTACTCTGTCCACTGAGGCAAAGTAACTAACCGCGAGTTTTTGTGCGGGCGCGGTGTCGCTACTCCGCCTTCAGCTGCGCCGCTTGGACGGCTCGCGCCATCACCTCGATTTCGCGCTCCAGTGCTTTGCCTAGGTCGGAGGGTCCGCCGCCGATCGGTTCCACCGCAGCGCCGTACAGACGCTTCACCACATCCGGTAGCTTAACCACTTCGGCGAGCTCGCGACTGACTCGGTCAATGGCGATTGCAGGCGTGCCGGCGGCTGCAAGTACGGTAAGGATCGTGGCAAAGTCAAAACCCTGCACCAATTCGGCGATCAGCGGTACGTCTGGTGCAAGCGGCGAACGATTCGCCGCATTAGAAGCCAGCACCTTCACTTGGCCGTTTTGCACAAAGCCAGCGATCGACGGCATGGCGGCAATCGAGAAGTCGACCTGACCACTGACCAGAGCTGGTGTCGATTGCCCCGATCCACGGTAGGGTACGTGTCGGATATTGAGGTTGAGTGCCGCTTTCAAGGCCTCCATGGTGAGATGATGATTGCTACCGATACCAGAGGATCCATAGGTGTATTCGCTAGGCTTCTTACGTACCGCCGCCACAAATTCTTGGAGCGTGTTTACCCCGGTCTTTGGATGGGCTACCAAGTACAGCGATGAGCGGCCGACCAAAGCGACTGGCAGCAAATCCTTTCCAAGCTTGTAGTTGGTCTCCTTGTTGATATGCGGGCTGATAGACAGCATAGCACCGTCGGAAAGGATGAACGCATGGCCATCTGTGGGCGTACTTTGCAGCAGCCCGTTGTAGGCGGCTGAGCCAGACGCACCAGGCCGGTTTTCCACCACTACCGGCTGGCCGAGCCGTTCGCTGAGTTGGGGCG
>RFNL01000242.1 GCA_009927195.1 Betaproteobacteria bacterium
GGCCACCTCTCCCGCCTCATTGAGCTCGTCGGTGGCCAGCACCAGCGATTTGACAGTTTGCGCCAGCGGCAAGCCCAAGTGCACCGCCACGTCGGGGCAGGTGCTTTGACCGGGGGTTGGGGTTTTGGTCAGGGCTTGACGGGCGGCAGGCCGCGCTTGCTGAGGTGGCAAGGCCTGGGCTTTTTCCATGTTGGCCGCGTAGTCGCTGGTCGGGCAGTAGACGATGACGTCTTCACCCGTGGCGGCCATGACCTGGAATTCCTCTGACAAATCGCCGCCGATGGCGCCGCTGTCGGCAGCCACGGCGCGGTATTGCAAGCCAAAGCGGTCAAAGATGCGGCGGTAGGCCTGCGCCATGTTTTGGTAGCTGGCCTTGGCCGCGTCGCCATTGCGGTCAAAGCTGTAGGCGTCCTTCATGATGAACTCGCGCCCACGCATGAGGCCAAAACGGGGCCGCCGCTCGTCGCGGAACTTGGTCTGGATTTGGTAGAAGTTTTTGGGCAACTGCTTGTAACTGCGCAGCTCTTGCTTGGCAATGTCAGTGACTACTTCCTCGGAAGTGGGCTGAATCACGAAGTCCCGACCATGTCGGTCTTTGATGCGCAGCAGCTCGGGGCCCATTTTCTCGAAGCGCCCGGTCTCTTGCCAGAGCTCGGCGGGTTGGACCACCGGCATGGTCATCTCCACCGCTTGGGCGCGGTTCATTTCCTCGCGCACGATGGCCTCGACCTTGCGGATCACCCGCAAGC
Organism: Betaproteobacteria bacterium; assembly: GCA_009927195.1. Lineage (GTDB taxonomy): Bacteria > Pseudomonadota > Gammaproteobacteria > Burkholderiales > Burkholderiaceae_C > Limnohabitans. Next base: position 750 of record RFNL01000242.1, read on the forward strand.
CCATGGGCATGTAGGTGTAGATACCAGCGCCGAGCTTTTTGATCATGCCAGCGCGCATCATCAATTGGTGGCTGGCCACTTCAGCGTCGGCAGGGGCTTCTTTGAGGGTGGAGATCAGGAACTGGGAGGCTTTCATGGGGCGGGGAATTTCCAGCACCGCAGGAGTGCCAATGGGGTCAGCCCGCTTGATGGGGCAGACGGTCTGTGCATAATAGAACCAGTTTAAAAATTTGAGGTTTGATTATGCTTGACCGTGAAGGGTTTCGACCCAACGTCGGCATCATCCTGCTCAACCAGAAGAACCAGGTGTTTTGGGGCAAAAGGATCCGAACCCACAGCTGGCAGTTTCCCCAAGGGGGAATTGATAGAGGCGAAAGCCCTGAGCAGGCCATGTACCGCGAACTGCAAGAGGAAGTGGGTTTGCTGCCTGACCACGTTCGGGTTGTGGCCCGTACCCGTGACTGGTTGCGCTACGAGGTGCCCGATCGATATGTCCGGCGCGAAGCGCGCGGGCACTACAAGGGTCAAAAACAAATTTGGTTTTTGCTGCAAATGCAGGCCCACGACTGGCAACTTAACTTGCGTGCCACAGATCACCCTGAGTTTGATGCCTGGCGCTGGAACGATTACTGGGTTCCACTGGATGCAGTGGTTGATTTCAAACGCGGGGTGTACCAATTGGCATTGACCGAGTTGTCACGCTATTTGCCCCGGCAAAATGGGCGACACAGGCTTTACCGGGGCTCGCCACGCATGGGGCATGAGGATTCAAAATGCCGGCCCCCGAACGGACTCGAACTGCCTCCCGGCGGCAGTTTTGACCCGCACCCAGACGGTAGCGGGCGTTAATGCCTGCATCTGTCAACGGTTTAACCCGCAAGCTTGGGTTGGGCTGGTTGGGTCGAAGGTAACAAAACCAAGTTATCGCGGTGCACCATTTCTGGTTCTGCCACGTAACCCAACAATGTTTCAATATCGCTAGAGGGCTTGCGGCACAACAGCCTTGCCTCGGCGCTGGCGTAATTGGCCAAACCCCGGGCCATCTCGCTGCCGTCGGGTGCGCAGATGGCGATGACATCGCCGCGCGAAAAATCGCCCTGCACACTGGTCATGCCTATCGGCAACAGGCTCTTGCCTTCCTGACTGAGTTTGACCCATGCACCCGCATCGATCGTCACCGCCCCACGCAGTTGCAGGTGGTCGACCATCCACTGCTTGCGCGCTTGCTGCTTTTGCGTGGGGGCCTCCAATAAAGTACCAATGGCCTCACCTTCGGCCAAGCGAAGCAGCACATCGGTTTCGCGTCCCCAGGCAATCACGGTCGATGCGCCTGAGCCCGCTGCGCGCTTGGCCGCCAAAATTTTGGTGATCATGCCCCCTTTGCCCAGGCTCGAACCGGTGCCGCCAGCCATGACCTCCAATTGGGGGTCACCTGCGCGGGCATGGTGCACCAAGGTGGCAGACGGGTCACGCCTGGGATCCACGGTGTAGAGGCCCTTTTGGTCGGTCAAGATGATCAAGGCATCGGCATCGACCAAATTGGCCACCAAAGCGCCCAAGGTGTCGTTGTCACCGAACTTGATTTCATCGTTGACCACCGTGTCGTTTTCATTGACGACGGGCAACACCCCGTGCTGGAGCAAGGTCAATAAGGTGGAACGGGCATTGAGGTAGCGTTCACGGTCGGCCAAATCTGCATGGGTCAGTAACACTTGTGCACTGCCCAGACCGTGCGCGCGCAAATGGGTTTCATACATGTGGGCCAAGCCCATTTGGCCCACTGCGGCAGCGGCTTGGAGTTCGTGGATTTCGTGGGGTCGAGTGGTCCACCCCAAACGCTTCATGCCTTCAGCAATGGCACCGCTGGAAACCATGATGACCTCGCGTCCTTCACGCATCAACGCGCTCATTTGCCGGCACCATTGACCGATCGCTTGTGGGTCCAAGCCCTTGCCTTCATTGGTCACCAAAGTAGAGCCGACTTTGATGACCAAACGACGTGCATCACGCATGACATGGGCGGCGTTGCTCATGAGGTGACTTGCCAATCACTCGGCCGTGGAAGGCGCATCCAGCGTAACGGCCACAAAACGGGGATCGACATCCACCGGGGCCAAGGTGGCCAAGTGCTGTTCATGCAAATACTTGAAAATGGCTTTGCTCAAGGCCTCGCAACCATCGTGGGTCAGGGCAGAAATCTCAAACAGTGGGCCTTTGTAGCGCATGCGACGCACGAATTCCTTGACCCGGTTCGCCCGCTGATCGGCATCGACCATGTCGATCTTGTTGAGCACCAACCAGCGGGGTTTTTCATACAAGGCCAGGTCATACTTTTTGAGCTCGACCACAATCGCTTTGGCCTGTGCCACGGGGTCAATGCTGTCATCAAAGGGGGCGAAGTCCACCACATGCAAAAGCAAGCGAGTTCGCTGCAAGTGGCGCAAAAACTGGTGACCCAATCCAGCGCCCTCAGAGGCCCCTTCGATCAAACCGGGAATATCGGCCACCACAAAACTTTGCTCGGGGCCGACCCGCACCACACCCAAATTTGGGTGCAAAGTGGTGAAGGGATAGTCGGCAATTTTTGGGCGGGCATTTGAAATGGCGGTGATCAGAGTTGACTTGCCAGCGTTGGGCATGCCCAGCAAACCCACATCGGCCAACACCTTGAGCTCGAGCTTGAGGCTTTTGCGCTCGCCAGGCCAACCAGGTGTTTTTTGTCGCGGCGCACGGTTGATTGAACTTTTGAACCGCATGTTGCCAAAACCACCGTCGCCACCTTTGGCGATCAGGATCTTCTCGCCAGGCACCAACATCTCGTACAGGACGTTGCCGGTTTCGGCATCGGTGATGACAGAACCCACCGGCATCTTCAACGTGATGTCATCACCCGCCGCGCCAAACATGTCTGAGCCCAAACCGTGCTGACCTTTGCGGGCCTCGTATCGCCGGGAGTAGCGGAAATCCACCAGGGTGTTGAGACTGGCATCCGCTACCGCGTACACATGGCCTCCGCGCCCACCATCACCGCCATTGGGGCCACCAAACTCCTTGTATTTTTCGTGCCGAAACGAGACGCAGCCATTGCCGCCATCACCGGCGATCACGTCAATCAGCGCTTCATCCACAAACTTCATGCGGTCATCTTAATCAATAAAAAAGCCCCGACCGGGCGGGGCTTGTCAGCATCAGATCCAAATTTCAAATTGGCTTGACATTGACCGTGGACTTGTTCAGCGGCCCTTTGATGGCAAAGCTCACTTGGCCATCCACCAATGCAAACAAGGAGTGATCTTTACCGATGCCCACATTGGTACCTGGGTGAAACTTGGTGCCGCGCTGACGAACAATGATGGAACCAGCGCTCACCAACTCCCCGCCAAACGCTTTGACACCCAGCATTTTGGGCTGTGAATCACGCCCGTTGCGCGTAGAGCCGCCGCCTTTTTTCTGTGCCATGACTCAAACCCTCAACCTTGAATGGAGGCAATGTGCAATTCTGTGAATTGCTGCCGATGCCCCTGGCGTTTTTGATAGTGCTTGCGACGGCGCATTTTGAAAATGCGCACTTTGTCATGCTTACCGTGCGACAACACGGTGGCTTTGACCGTTGCACCGGACACCAAGGGTGTGCCAACCTTGAGTTCAACGCCGTTTCCGACGGCAAGCACTTGGTCGATCACGATCTCTTGGCCCACGTCCGCAGCAATCTGTTCTACTTTAATTTTTTCGCCAGCAGCAACACGATACTGTTTGCCACCGGTTTTTATGACCGCGTACATATTGACCTCTGGGAAAATGTTCTCTGAAGGTTCTCCAAAAGGATTTTTGAAGAACCGCATATTCTATCAGAATCTGCCAGCTCTGATGCAAACCCCTCGAACTCGACCAGCAGGGCCCCGGGGACCTGTAAATGCCATCCCTATAATGGCGTTGCTCAAATCAAACAGATCCACACTTGTCAATTTCGCCTGACGCATCCACCAACGCCCTGTCCTTGATAGCCGAGGACATGGCTGAAGTGGACCGCATCATCAAGCTGCGCTTGTCTTCTGGCGTCCCCTTGGTGGGAGAGGTTTCTCAGTACATCATTGATGCGGGTGGCAAGCGACTTCGTCCAGCCTTGTTGCTGTTGGTCGCCAAAGCCATTGGCTTTGATGGCCCACAACGCTTTCCCATGGCCGCTGTGGTTGAGTTCATTCACACCGCCACTTTGTTGCATGACGATGTGGTCGACGAATCCACCTTGCGCCGTGGACGTGCCACGGCCAATCAAAATTTTGGCAACCCTGCCAGCGTGCTGGTGGGCGATTTTTTGTATTCACGCGCTTTTCAAATGATGGTTGAAAGCGGCCAAATGCGGGTGATGGAGATATTGGCCGAAGCCACCAATGTGATCGCCGAAGGCGAGGTGTTGCAATTGATGAACACCCACAATGCCACCCTGACCAAAGACGACTATTTGTTGGTGATTCGATCCAAAACTGCCAAGCTCTTTGAAGCCAGTGCCCAATTGCCGCCAGTGCTGGCGCGGGCCAGCAGCGACATCGAGCATGCCTGCGCCAACTTCGGTCAAGCCTTGGGAACCGCATTCCAATTGGTTGACGACTTGCTGGACTATGCCGGCAACACCAACGAGATTGGCAAAAATTTGGGCGACGATCTGCGCGAAGGCAAAGCCACCCTGCCTTTGATAGTGGCCATGCAAAAAGGCACCCCAGAACAAAGTCAAACCATTCGTCAGGCCATCGAAAACGGCGACTTGGATGCCTTGCAACACATTATTGCCATTGTTCGGCAAACCGGCGCACTGCAAGCCACACAAGCTGCGGCCGCTGAAGAAGCCAATCGCGCCATCACTGCCTTGGAAATTTTACCCACCTCACCTTACCGAGCGGCCTTGCATCAATTGGCCGCTCAACTTTTAAACCGAAGAACCTGAAAAAGGACAAACCATGGCCACTCCCAATTACAGCTACGAAAAACGCCAGAAGGAGTTGGCCAAAAAACGCAAAAAGGAAGACAAGCTCAAGCAAAAAACTGAGCGCAAGTCCTCTGATAGCGACCCGACTGCTGAATTCTCCCAAGTCAATGAATCGGCCCCGCCACCGGTGATTTCGCGCCCTCCCGGCACATAAAAACCATTCAAAACACCGCACCCTCATCTGAGGCGCCATACCGTCACCGACCACACAAAAGTCCATGAAAAAAATACACTGTTTCATCCTGCTGTGCTTGCACTTGGGGGTGTTTGCGCAAACTCAAGACTGCGATACGCTGCTGGACAACGACGAGCAGGCAATTTGCTCTGCACTGCAACAAAAAGCCACTCGGTTTTGCGATGCCATATCGACCCAAGACAAGAGATTGCTCTGCATGGCCAAGGTGCAACCCAACTCTTATACCTGCGAAAATATCAAAGCCGCTGGTATTCGCTCAGAGTGTTTGTTGCACGTCAAAAAAGTACAGTCCGCGGCCATATACAACTACCCGAGCAGCAAAAAACCATGAAATTTCTGCCATCTGGCCATCAGGGGCTTTGTTACACTTCTTGTCCA
>RFNL01000155.1 GCA_009927195.1 Betaproteobacteria bacterium
TGGAGCCCGGCAAGTGGGTCAGGGTGCTGGGCTGGGAAGGCCCAGAGGCGGCCATCCAAGAGGTGATGGAAGGCGTGGCCAATTTTCGCAAAGAACAGGGACTGGCCTGAAGCGTTCCCAAGGCTGGCGTGACCGATTCGAAGCGCAAGTCCTGAGCGATCCGGATGTAAGTGCCAGGGGCAAGCCATCAAGCCATGTCGGCATTGGGTTTGAAAGGGGTGCGTTGACCCAGGTGTTCCATGTAGTTGTCCACCCCGCGGCCTTCTCGGTCTAGGAACTGGCCGATGGCCTGGGCAAAGCGCGCATCGGCGACACCGTGTGCGCTGTGGGTCATGACGGGCATCAAGGCGCGGGCCATTTTGTGCTCCCCTTGCGCACCACCTTCAAACCGTTGTACGCCATTTTGCAAGCACCATATCAGGGGTTGGTAGTAGCAGGCCTCAAAGTGAAGGCAGTCCACCCGATCCAAGGCCCCCCAGTATCGTCCGTAAACCACGGCTGGCCGATCGCTGGCATCGGACAGGCCCAACAACGAGCAAGCCATCGGGGTACCACTGCGGTCGGCCAGCAAAAGCAACCAGTTTTCTGGCATTTGGTCGGCCATGGCTTGAAAGAAGGAGCGGGTCAGATAGGGCGCGTTGCCATGCTCGTAATAAGTGCGCTCATAGCAAGCATAGAAAATATCCCAGTGATCTGGGCCGATGTCTTGCCCACGCAGGGCTTGAAACCGCACGCCGGCATCGGCCACGCGGCGGCGTTCTTGTTTGATTTTTTTGCGCTTTTCTTGCTGTAAGCTGGCCAAAAAGGCATCGAAGTTCTGCCAGCCCTGGTTGTGCCAGTGAAACTGCACCGTGTGCCGTTGCATCCACTGCGCTTGCGCACAGGCAGCCATGTCTTCATCGCTGCCAAACAGCAGGTGCCAAGATGAGAGTTTGTGCTGCGCGCACCATCCCTGCAAGGCCTGCAGCAAGGCCTGACGGGCCGCTACGCTGCGGGCGAGCAAACGGCTGCCAGGCACCGGTGTGAAGGGCACCGCCACCAGGGCCTTGGGGTAATAAGTCAGGCCATGCTGCTCATACGCGTTGGCCCAAGCCCAATCAAACACATATTCGCCATAGGAGTGGCTTTTAAGGTAGAGCGGGCAAGCCGCTTGCAGTTCATCACCTGACCAAAGGCTCAAGAAGCGGGGGCTCCAACCGGTTCGGGCGCTGGCGCTGCCACTGTGGTGCATGGCGCTCAGATAGGCATGGCGCATGAAGGGCGTGGGATGGCTTTGCTGGGCGAGCAAGGCATCCCAGGCCACCGCATCGATGTGCAATGGGTCATCGTCGACCCGGATGCCATAATTCATCAGCTTCGTATCCATCCCCATCTATGACACTTCTGATCAGCGTTGCCCAGCTCAATTTTGTGGTGGGTGACATGGCGGGCAATGCCCAAAAAATCATTGACACCGCCCGCAGCGCCCATCAAAGAGGTGTGCGCTTATTGCTCACCCCCGAATTGTCGATCTGTGGCTATGCGGCAGAAGACTTGTTTTTGCGGCCCTCGTTCATCCAAGCCTGCGATGATGCCCTGAAAATCATTGCCAGCGCCTTGGCCGACTTGAAAGACCTGTGTGTGGTGGTGGGTCACCCCAGCGGTGGCGATAGCCGCACCCGTTCGGTCTCGGTGGCGCAGCGATTTAACCGAGCCAGTGTGGTCCGCCAAGGCCAAGTGGTGGCCCATGCCGACAAACGCGAGTTGCCCAATTACCAGGTGTTTGATGAGCGGCGTTATTTCACCCCGGGACACAGCCCTTGTGTGTTTGAGGTGGCGGGATGGCGCGTGGGCCTGTTGATTTGTGAGGATGCCTGGTTTGAGGCCCCCGCCGCCGATGCCTTGGCCGCTGGGGCGCAATTGCTGGCTGTGGTCAATGCCTCACCGTTTCATGTGGGCAAGGGGGGCGAGCGCGAAGCCACCATGCGCAAGCGTTGCGCGCAGACCGGTTTGCCCCTGGTGTATGCCCATTTGGTGGGCGGCCAAGATGAGGTGGTGTTTGAAGGCCGCTCCTTTGTGTTGGACGCCAAAGGCGAGGTGATGGGGCGCGCCCACAGCTTTCAAGAGCAGGCATTTGACATCGGCCTGGACCGCCCATTGGGGCCCGTGCTCATCCAGGCGCCGATGGCCCCGGCCCACAGCCTGGAGTCCGATTTGTGGCACGCCTTGGTGACGGGGGTGCGCGACTACATTGGCAAAAATGGGTTTCCCGGGGCGTTGTTGGGTTTGTCGGGTGGCATCGACTCGGCCTTGGTGCTGGCGATTGCGGTCGATGCCCTGGGGCCTGAGAAAGTACGCGCCGTGATGATGCCCTCGCCCTACACCGCCGACATCAGTTGGTTGGATGCGCGCGACATGGCCCAGCGATTGGGGGTGCGCTACGACGAGCACTCCATCGTGCCCGAGTTCGAGGCGTTTTTGACCACCTTGGCGGGCGAGTTTGCCAACACTTCGGTCGACACCACGGAAGAAAACATCCAAGCCCGCATCCGTGGCACTTTATTGATGGCGTTGTCGAATAAATTCGGCTCCATCGTGCTGACCACGGGCAATAAAAGTGAAATGGCCACCGGCTATTGCACCTTGTATGGCGACATGGCGGGAGGCTTTGCCGTCATCAAGGATGTGGTGAAAACCATGGTGTTTCGCCTGGCCCATTGGCGCAATGCCAATGACCCGTTTGGACGCGGTCTGAACCCGATACCCGAGCGCATCATCACCCGACCGCCCAGCGCCGAGTTACGGCCCGATCAAACCGACCAGGACAGTTTGCCCCCTTATGAAGTGCTCGACGACATTTTGGAGCGCTTCATGGAAAACGACGAAAGCCCTGCGCAAATCATCCAGTCGGGCCATGCGCCGGCGGATGTGGACAAAGTCACCCGCTTGATTCGCATCAATGAATACAAACGCCGCCAGTCGCCGGTGGGCATTCGGGTCACCCACCGCAGCTTTGGCAAAGATTGGCGCTATCCTATTACCAATCGCTTTCGCGAATAAGACCACCATCAGGAGTGAATATGAAACAAATCACCGCCATCATCAAACCTTTCAAGTTGGAAGAAGTGAGAGAGGCCCTGGCAGAGTGTGGGGTTACGGGCCTGACCGTCACCGAGGTCAAGGGGTTTGGCCGCCAAAAAGGGCACACCGAGTTGTACCGCGGTGCCGAATACGTGGTGGACTTTTTGCCCAAGGTCAAGGTGGAGGTGGTGGTCAAGTCCACTGATGTGGACCGGTGTGTGGATGCCATCGTGCGCGCGGCCCGCACCGGGAAAATTGGCGACGGAAAAATCTTTGTCACCTCGATCGAGCGGGTGGTGCGCATCCGCACGGGTGAAATCGACGACTCAGCGGTCTGAGTTTTTTTCGGGCTGCAAGCCCAGCCCCGACAGATTAAATCAACTCCAGCCCAGAACCCTCTGGTCGCATGCCGGCTTCAGACACCAAGGTTTTGAGCAAGCGGTCTGTCTCGCTGTCGAGCCGCACCAGTTTTTGTGGGGCTTCGCCAATGAACCCGTTTTGCGTGGCTTGCGATAAAAACGCCATCATGCCATCGTAATACCCGTTGACCGATAGCATTCCCAAGGGTTTGTGGTGATAGCCCAATTGTCGCCAGCTCCAAATTTCGAAAAGCTCCTCCAAGGTGCCGATGCCGCCGGGCAGGGTCAAGAATGCATCGGCACGCTCGGCCATCATCTGTTTGCGCTCGTGCATGGTCTGCACCACATGCAATTCATCGCACTCGCGCCGCGCAAACTCTTTGTCCACCAGGGCCTGGGGGATCACGCCCACCACCCGACCGCCCGCTTGGGCGGTGGCCTGAGCCACCACGCCCATCAGACCGTTGTTGCCGCCGCCGTAAACCAGTTGGCCGCCATGCCGGCCAATCCAACTGCCCACGTCCCGGGCAGCTTGGGCATAAGCAGGCAAGTCACCCATGCGCGAACCGCAGTACACACACAAAGAGAAGTTGGGTTTATTCATGGCAAGGTATGGGTTTGTTTTCAGTCTGGCGCAGGTTCGTGCACCAATTGTGTTCCGGCCCACACATCGTGCCAGAACTGACCCCCGGGGGCCATTGTGGAGGAACCGGCCCAAAGCACCACCCAAACACCCATGCTGGCCAGGGCTGGCATCACAGGCATTTCCAGCATCCAAGCCAAAGCCAGTGGGGGGGCAAACCACAGCCACGACAGGACAAAACGTTTCAGCGCCAAGCCCTGTGTCAACCCTGCGCCATTGAGGTCGAGCACCCTAATGCGCCAAGTCTTCATGGCCAAGGTTTGGCCTTTGTGCCAAAACCAGGTGAAGTAAATCGCCAGGACCAGCACCACAAAGGCTTGCAAACCAGGGCGGTTGGACAAGCCATGACGGCTTTGGCTCAAGGTGCTGAAGAGATATCCAGCGATGAAGATCACCCCAAACAGCAACATGCCTTCATACAGCCAGCAGGCCATGCGGCGAAACAATGTGGGTGTGGTGAAGCTGGTGTCACCCATCGGCGGCACCACGGACGCAGGGGTCATTCGCTTTGGGAGGACACAGTGGGTGCGGCGGCAGTTTGAGGGGCTTGCGGCAGCAGGGTGGCTGGGTCGAGC